>JAKEFB010000069.1 GCA_022616275.1 Chloroflexota bacterium | reverse complement strand
CGCGCCCCCGAATAGCCGGAGCGGAACTCGACCTCCAGCGCCAGCCGGGCGTAGGCGTGGAAGAGGGCTTGCAGCAGCGCCTGTTCGGCCGGCGCCAGGCGAATGCCGGGGTGGGGTTCAATCGCCAGCGCCTCGTTCGCCGGCCGGGCGACCACCGCGGCCCGGCCGGCCTGTCGGGCCCGCACCAGGGGCAGATTCAGAGCAATCCCCAGCAGCAGCCCGACGATCCCGCCCATCATCGCCTGCTCCGTCGTCAGTCCCAGCAGCGCTGCCACCTGCACGTTCAGGCCGCGGGCCAGGACCACCGCCTGACGTTCCGGGTTGGGGTTGCCGGGTTGGGGCAGCCAGCGCAGCGAGAGTGTTAGCGATAACCGTTGCTGGCCCGTCCGCTCCGGGCTAACGCTCCACAACCATTCCACCGGCTCGCCCGGCCGGAGGTGCTGGGTCTGCTCTCCCTCCGGGGAGAGGGCAAAACCGACGCCGTCCAACCGGGCCACGGCCGCCAAGTCATAGCCCGGCTGCTGCTCCAGTTCCACCGTGGTGGTGACCGTCCGGTGACCGGGGAAATCCGTCCGCAGCACGTACCCCTCCTGGCCTGGAACCAGCGACAGCCGGACCACGTCCGACTCTCCCAGCCGCAGCCGGGGCGGCCACTCTACCTCGGCGATTCGCTCTTCGGCCGGAAGGGAGGGCCGGAAGGGGAGAGGGGCGGAAGGGGTAACGAGGGGCGTTTGTACGGGAGCGGCCGTCGTCGTCCCGCCGGGCACAGGCGTAGCGGCCAGGGTGCGGGAAGGCCGGGGAGTTTGCGGCTGGGGCGTGATAGTAATGATGATCTCCTCCGTCACCACCCGCGTCGTCTCTACTGCCGGCTCCTCCGTCGGCTCTTCTTCCGGCTCTACTTCCGGCTCTTCCGCCTCCGCCGTTTCCGATCCGGCCGGCAACGTGGCCGGTTCGGTGGCTTGGGGCAGTTCGGTGAGAGAAGGCGCCTCGCCTCCGCCACAAGCAGCCAGGAATAAGAGGGCCAGCAACCAGACCAACAAACACCAGGAGGAGGCTGGCATCCTCAGGCGGCGGACGGATCGCATCTGCGGCTGCTCCCTCCTCCCTTTCGCGCTTATTCGTGCTAATTTGTGGTCATTGATCCTGGAAAAAGTCACAACGCCCCCTCACCCCGGCGGCCGGAACAGCTCCGGCGGTAACGGCGTCTGGAAAGTCGTGCTCCCCAACGGCCAGAGCACGTAAGCCAGCGCCAGCAGCGACAGGCAAATCAATACCGCTCCCACGATGGCCAGCATCTTCCGTAACCGTGGCGACATGAAAATAGTATAATGGAGAATGGTGTAGGTGTGTAGATGTGTGGTTGTGTGGTTGTGTCAGATGAGTGATTGGGAAACATATCCAGAGAACTATCGTGAAGCGGAAGTCCGGGCTATCCTGGCGGCGGTGCAGGCCGGAGAGTGCGTGTCGCTGGTTGGGCTGAGCGGGGCGGGGAAGAGTAATTTGCTGGGCTTCCTGGCTGCCCGTTGGGCCACGGCCGGCCATCCCCTGCTGCTGATAGACGCCAACCGGCTGCTGGCTCACACGCCGGCCGCGCTGCTGCGGTTGATCCGGCGCACGCTGGGCCGGCCGGCGGCGGTGGGCGGCGGCGAGGACGCCCAGGCTGAGTTTGAAGCGCTGGACGAGACCATCCGGGAGTGGCTGGAGCCGGACGGGGCGCGACCTGACGGCTTGGCCCAACCGGCGGAGACAGTAGCGCTGCTCCTGGACCGCTTCGACATCTTCGCCGAGCCGCCCGACCCGGCCGTCTACAATATCCTGCGCGCCCTGCGCGACGCCCACAAGTTCCGCCTGGCCTACGTCGTCGCCACCCGCCGGCCGTTGCCCCCCAGCAGCGAGCTGGCCGAGTTGTTTCACGCCCACACCCTCTGGCTCGGCCCTCTCAATGAGAGCGACGCCCGCTGGAACGTGGCCCGCTACGCCGGCCGTAAGGAGCTGGCCTGGGACGATGGTGTGGCCGACGCTCTGTTGGCCTTCTCCAGAGGCTACCCCTCGCTGCTGCGCGCGGCCTGCGAGGCCCACGCGGCCGGTGCGTCGCTAAATGCTCTGGCCGCCCACCCGACCGTCCAGGCCCGCCTGGCGGAGTTCTGGAGCGACCGGCCGGACGACGAAGCACTGGAAAAGGCCGGGCTGGCCCACCACCCCCTGCTGCAGGGCGGCCGCGGCCCGGTGGTAGATGACGCCGAACTGACGGCCAAGGAGCGGCTGTTACTGGACTACTTCCGCGCCCACCCGGACGAGGTCTGCGGCAAAGACGACCTGATCCGCGCCGTCTGGTCGGAGGACGAAATCTTTGAAGAAGGGCTGCGCGACAGCAGCCTGGCTCAACTGGTGCGCCGCCTGCGAGTGAAGATAGAGCCCGACCCGGCTGCCCCGCAGTTTGTCCACACCGTGCCCAGCCGGGGTTACCTGTTCAAAAGAGGGTAATTAAGTCATTAAGTAATTACCAAGTACCCAATTGCCAATTACTCAATTACCCATGAACGAAACACCCACCCCCGGCCTCTTAAACACGTTCCGCCTGGCCGTCGGCCTGAAGCTGGTGGCCTCGCTGCTGGCGCTGCTCATCGGCTACCTGGTCATTGGCGAGTGGTTGTTCCAACGCTGGGGGCTGCCGCTGGTGGACGCGGCCGTCCTGATGCTACTGCTGGCTCCGTGGCCCAAAGGGGGTGACCGGGGGACAGGGAGACAGGGAGAACCCATGCCTTCTCCTACACCCCTACACCCTTACACCCCTACACGACCACATAAGTACATAACTACACAACGACACCTTCCTCTCACCCTGGCCCTGGCTATTCTCTTCCCCCAACTGGAGCAGGTGGTGATCTTAAGGCTGCAACCGGAAGCGGAGCAACTGCAGGCCCTGGCGGAGATTGGCTGGACGATTAACGAAGTCAACGTGCTCCAGGCTGAAGTCATCATGTTCATGATGGTCCCGGTGGTGCTGGCAAGCTGGCAATACGGCCGGCGGGGAACGCGGCTGAGCGTGGCCTGGGCGGCGTTGCTTTATTTGCTGGCCACTCCGTTCATGTCGCCGGCCACGCTGGCCCTGCCTGCTTATTTGCTGGCCGGGGCGGTGCGTATTGGCCTGCTGGGGTTGGTTGGCTTCATCGTCCAGGCCCTGGTCAGCTTGCAGCGGCGGGAACACCAGGCGCTGGAGGCGGCCCATCGCAAGCTGGCCGAACAACAGGCGGCGATGGAGCGACTGGCCGTCAGCCAGGAGCGCAACCGGCTGGCCCGCGAGCTGCACGACACCCTGGCCCATTCGCTCTCCGGCGCGGCCGTGCAGTTGCAGGCCGTTGGCACGCTGCTGAAAGTAGACCCAGCGGCGGCCGCTTCGGAGCTGGCCGAGGCCCAGCGGGAAATCCGCCACGGGTTGGAGGAGGCCCGCCGGTCTATTGGCGCGCTGCGCGCCTCGCCGCTGGAGGATCTGGGGCTGGCCGAGGCGCTGCGCCAACGGGTGGGCAGCCTGGGGGAGCGGGCTGGGCTGAGGACGACCTGCACCATCGGCGAGCTGCCGGCCGTCCTGCCTCCCTTGGTCGAGCAGACGATCTACCGCACGACCGAGGAAGCGCTGCTCAACGCCGAGAAATACGCCCAGGCCAGCGAGCTACACCTCAGTCTGGCCAACGGGGCGGACGGGCTAACGTTGATCATCCGCGACGACGGCGCTGGCTTTGACGTAGCCAGCGCCCCACGTCCCGGCCGCTTCGGCCTGGCCGGCCTGCAGGAGCGGGCCGATCTCATCGGTGCAAAACTAACCATAGCCAGCCGGCCGGGCGAGGGAACTGTGGTTGTGTTATTGTGTGGTTATGTAGGTGTGTAGGTGTGTCAAGTGTCAGGTATCCAAGTGTCAGGTGGGCCAGTTTGCGAGTCTGCGAGCTATCCGCCCATTTGCCTGCTTGCCACTTGCCCCTCATCTGTGAAATTTATGGATTACAATGGTACGGGTACTCATCTGTGATGACCAGGACGTGGTCCGCAAGGGCTTGAATATTATTCTGTCTCAGGCCGAGGGGGTTGAGGTGGTGGGGCTGGCCGAGGATGGGCAGGTGGCGGTGGAGAAGGCGGTGGCCCTGAAGCCGGACGTGGTCCTGATGGATCTGAAAATGCCGACGTTGAATGGCATTCACGCCACGCGGCGGATTACGACGGCACTGCCGGCCGTCAAGGTCGTAGTCCTGACGACGTATGACGCCGACGAGTGGGTGTTTGACGCCATTCGCGCTGGAGCGTCGGGCTACCTGCTGAAGGACGCCGACGGCGAGGAGATTGCCGCGGCCGTGCGCGGGGTGGTGGCGGGCGAGGTGCGGCTAGACCCCCATATTGCCGGCAAGGTGCTGGCCGAATTTACCCGCCTGGACCGCTCCCCCATCGCCTCCCGGCCGGACGATCCCGGCCTGGAACAGTTGACCGAGCGTGAACTCTCCATCCTGCGGGAAATGGCCAAAGGCAAAACCAACCAGGAAATCGCCGAGACCCTCTTTCTGGCCTCCGGCACCGTCAAAAACAACGTCAGCAGCATCATCGGCAAGCTCCACGCCAATGACCGAACCCAGGCGGTGATTGCCGCTTTGCGGCGGGGGATTGTTTCGCTGGACGAGTAATTGAGTAATTGGGTAATTGGCTGGTTTTCTACCAGGCGGAAACCGGTCACGGTTAGAGGTTAGACATCGTCGGCGGCTATCCACATAAAATTCAAATCCTCTACATATTTTGCGCCCATACCCTCGTAAAAGGACGCTGCCAGTTTGTTGGGAATGAATACCGCCCAAACCAGCTCCGTTCCCCCTGCATCTCGACAAATTTGGGCTGCGGCCGACATAAGCGCCCGGCCGATCCCTTGTTGCCGCGCTTTCGGGGCTACATACAAATCAGGCATATAAAGGATTCGCGTGGCGCTATCCGCATCGTAGCCAAAATGGTAGAGCAGATAGCCGGCGATCTGGCCATCCTGTTCGGCAACCAGGCCAGAGAATGCCGGATTGGGGCCAAAGCCATCGCGCAAATAACTCTCGGCGTTGAGCTTAAATTCGGACGTATCGCCCAGGCTGCGGAGATAATCGGCAAACTCCTCGGCCAACCGGCCGACAGCGCCGGCATCCTCAGCCGTGGCCGCACGAATGATCAGGTTCATCCTTCACCAAACCGAAACCAGAGGGGGTGAGTAATCGGTAATTGGGGAATTACCCAATTACTCAATTACCCTCTTACGACGGCGGGGCGGCCGGGGCGGGGAGGGTGGCCGGCTTGCGGCGCTTCTTGGCCGGCTGGACTTTGATCGGCAGCGGCTGTAGCAAGGCCACTTCCAGCACCTGGTTCATCCGGTCTACCTTGACGAACTTCAAATCCTGGCGCAGCTTCTTGGGGATGTTAAACAGGTCGTTCTCGTTGCGGGAGGGCAGGATAAAGGTGGTGATGCCTGCCCGCCGGGCGGCCAGCGCCTTTTCCCGGATACCGCCCACCGGCAGCACCCGGCCGCGCAGCGTAATCTCGCCCGTCAGCCCCACGTCGCGCCGCACCGGCCGGTTGGTAAAGGCGGAGACAAGGGCCGTGACCATGGCCACGCCGGCCGAGGGGCCGTCCTTGGGCACCGCCCCCTCGGGAATGTGGATGTGGACGTCCGTATTTTCGAAAATCTCTTCTTTAAGCCCCAGGGCCAGGCCCTGGCTGCGGGTATAGCTCATCGCCGCCTGGGCGCTCTCCTGCATCACCTCGCCTAACTGGCCGGTGAGCGTCAGCGTTCCCTTGCCGGGCATCAACGTGACCTCGATGAAGAGAATGTCGCCACCGGCGGCCGTCCAGGCCACGCCGGTCGCTACACCCACTTCGTCCTCCTCGCGCAGAAATTCCTGGGTCATGCGCGGCGGGCCAAGCAGGTCCACCACTTGCTTACCGGTGATTCGCCGGGGATAGCGCCGCTTTTCGGCCACCCGCCGGGCCACCTTGCGGCAGACGTTGGCAATTTCTCGTTCCAGGTTGCGCACGCCGGCCTCGTAGGTGTACTGGCGGATCATCATCTTCAGGGCGTTGTCGTCAAAATGCAGGCCGGCCTCTGCCAGCCCATGCTGTCCCGTCTGGCGGGGAATCAAGAAGTGCCGGGCAATCTCCAACTTCTCCTCTTCCAGGTAGCCAGGGAACTCGATGACCTCCATCCGGTCTTGCAGTGCCGGCGGAATGGTGTCGAGCACGTTGGCCGTGGTCACAAAGAGCACGTTGGATAGGTCGTAATCCAGGTCCAGGTAATGGTCCACGAAAGCCTTGTTTTGTTCCGGGTCGAGCACCTCCAACAGGGCAGCGGCCGGGTCACCCCGGAAATCCTGGCCCAGCTTGTCTACCTCGTCCAGCATAAATAGCGGGTTAATCGTCCCCGCCCGGCGCATGGCCTGGATGACCCGGCCGGGCAAAGCGCCAATGTAGGTCCGGCGATGGCCGCGAATTTCTGCCTCATCGCGGACCCCGCCCAGGCTGATCCGCAGGAATTCGCGGTTCAACGCCCTGGCAATGGACTGGCCCAGCGAGGTCTTGCCCGTTCCCGGCGGGCCGACAAAACACAAGATCGGCGTGCGCATGTTGTCGGCGGCAATCTTGCGCACGGCAATGTACTCCAGGATGCGGTCCTTGACCTTCTCCAGGGCATAATGGTCGGCGTCCAGCACCTCGGCCGCGTGGCTTACGTCGAGGTTGTCGTCTGACTTCTCCATCCAGGGTAGCTCCAGGATCCAGTCCAGGTAGGTGCGGATGATGCCGATTTCGGGGGCCATCGGCGGCATGGCGTTCAGCCGGGCCATTTCCTTGTCCACTTTGGCCCGCGCCTCTTCCGGCAGAGCTTTCTCCTCTATGGTGACGCGTAATTCGCTGAGTTCCTGGGTAAAAACGTCCGTTTCCCCCAGCTCGTTTTGAATGACGCGCATTTGCTCCCGCAGGAAGTGCTCCCGCTGCATCTTGTCCACTTCTTGCTGGACCTGGGAGTGAATCTGGTCTTCCATTTCCAGGACGTTCAGCTCCTGGGCCAGGATAATACTGACCTTCTGCAGACGGCTGGTTGGATCCAGCGTTTCCAGGATGTCCTCGCGGACATGCAACGGCGTGTCCATCGTCGAGGCAATAAAGTCGGCCAGCCAGCCAGGCTCGTCAATGTTGATGGCAAAGGTATAGGCTTCGTCGGGCAGCTTGCGGCTCAGGTCCACGACCTTTTCAAAGAGGGCCAGCACGGCCCGCATCAGCGCCTCGGTCGTCCGCTGCCACTCGGTGGGTTCGGGCATCACCCGCGCCCGCACCCGGATGTACGGCTCCCACTGGGTAAACTCCAGAATTTCGACCCGCCGCCGCCCCTGGGCCAGAACACTGGTGGTGGTATCGGGCATGCGCAGCGCCCGGCCGATGACCGTCTCTGTACCGATGCGATAAATGTCGGCTTCGGTCGGCTCAAAGACCTCGCTGTCGGCCTGGGCGGCGACGATCAACGTTTCCCCGTTTTGCAGCGCCGCGTGAATGGCGGCCAGCGAACGCTCGCGGCCGACGAAGAGCGGCATGACCATTTGGGGGAAAAGGACCACGTCGCGCAGCGGCAGGAACGGCCGGTCAACGATGTTGTCTTCGTCGGCCAGCTCTTCTTCGTCCTCGAATGGATCCTCATCGAATGGCGCCGTCAACCCCATAAAGTCAGGGTACTGATTAAAATCAAAATAATCGTCCCCTTTCATTTGTATTTCACTTGCCTTCAACGTCTTTTTCATAATAACCTTGATTGTAGACCTTCCCACTGATTAAGCAAATCTCCGACGACGAAAATAGAGCCGGTGACGCAAATCAAGTCACCCGGTCCGGCCGCCTGCCAGGCAGCGGCCACGGCTTCGGCGACGGTGGGGCTGGCCTGGGCCTCGTAGCCCAGCTCGGTGGCCAGCCGCAGCAGTTGGCCCGGCTCGACAGCCCGGGGGTGGCCGGAGGAAGTCATGATTGTGCCGCTGGCCAGGGGCAAGAGGATACGCAAAATGCCGGGGACGTCCTTGTCGGCCGTGGCCCCCAGCACCAGCCAGAGCCGTTGGTAGGTGTAGTCGTGGGCCAGCGCCCAGGCCAGCTTGCGGGCCGAGTCCACGTTGTGGGCCGAGTCTACCAGGAGGGTCGGGGCGCCGTTGCCCTGGTACAATTGCTGCAAGCGGCCGGGCCACTGCACGGTAGCCAGCCCTTCGCGGATGGTAGCCAGCGTCAGGCCGGGAAAGCGCGGCCGGACCAGCGCCAGCGCTGCCAGGGCCACCACCGCGTTTTCCTGCTGGTGGCGGCCGGCCAGGCCAATGGTGAATTCCTGGTTGTCCAGCTCGTCGCCTGGCTTCTCCAGCCGGTGGACGACGATGCGCTGGTATTCAGGCGTCCGGGCGATCTCTTCCCAGGTCCACTCCCGGCCGGCGAGGGTGAGCAGCGCTTGCCGTTCAGCGGCAATTTCTTCCAGCCGGGCGAGCGCCTCCGGCGTCTGCGGCGCGCTGACCACCGGCACGTCGGGCTTGATGATGCCGCCCTTCTCGCCGGCAATCTCGGCCGGGGTGTCGCCTAACAAGTAGGTGTGGTCCCGGCTAATAGAGGTGATGACGGAGACGAGGGGGGTGATGACGTTGGTCGGATCTAGCCGGCCGCCCAGGCCGACCTCGACGACGGCTACGTCTACCCGCTGGCGGGCAAAGTGGAGGAAGGCCAGGGCCGTTACCAGCTCAAACCAGGTCAACTCAGGCACCTGAGGCGCGATTGGTTTCATCGCCTCGACCAGCTCCACGACCTGGGCTTCAGTAATACGGCCGTCGGCGTCGGCCGGGGTCAGGATGCGGATGCGGTCGCGGAACTCTTGGAGGTGGGGCGAGGTGTAGAGGCCGACGCGCAGCCCGGCGGCCCGCAGGCTGGCGGCGCACAGGGCGGCTACCGAGCCTTTGCCCTTGGTGCCGGCCACGTGAATGGCCAGGAAAGCGTGGTGCGGGTTGCCCAACAGCGCCAGCAAAGCCGCCGGCCGGGCCAGGCTGACGACCTCCGGCGAATATCGCTCAATCCGCCGGTGTTCGTAATTGATGAAACCGTAGAGATAGTCCAGGGCGGCCTGGTAAGCATCATCTGTCATGGCAGCGGATTGTAGCCGAAGGCCCCAAAGCTGCCAGGGAATGACGCAAATGAGGGGGAGAGATATACTGGGAACATAGAGGAGAATACGTCATGGCTGCTGTGCTTGAATTGCATCGAGTTTTATCCAATACCGTCTCGCTTTTCTTTATATTACTGGGGTTGTGGGGGCTATTCCGGGCCATCCGCAAACAGGGGGTGGATGGTAGTTATATGGGGGCGATGGTCATTGGCGAGGGGCTGTTCATTTTGCAGGCCATCCTGGGGGTCGTGCTCTTATTCGGCGGCAGTGCGCCCGGCCGGACCGTCCACTTCCTTTACGGCGTCTTTGCCCTCGTCGCCCTGCCCGGCCTGTTTGCCTACCTGCGCGGCGACGACACCAACCGTGCCCAATGGTCCTATGCTATCCTCTGCCTTTTCCTCTTCGGCGTTTCCCTGCGAGCTATCGGCACAGGCGTGTAGAAGTTTGCAAGCGGGCAAGTAACTTGCCCACTTGCAAACTCACTCAGTGCTACTCCTTGACAAAAGCAACGACTTTCGTTATAATTAGTGTCAAATTTACACTAAATAATAACGAGCAGCGTTTTACTCATCACTCATCACTTTAAAGGAGAGGCAATGTTCGGTATCAGCTATCTTAAGTCGGGGCCAACGCAATATATCATTCATCACCAGAACGGTCGGGTCAAGCGGAGCGGCGTGGGAGTGGCCTTCTTTTATTACCGCCCTTCTTCCTCTATCGCCGTCGTGCCGGTTGGCAGCGCCGACGTGCCGTTTATCTTCAACGAGGTTACGGCCGACTTTCAGCCCGTCACCGTCCAGGGCCAACTCACCTACCGGGTCACCAACCCTACCCTGGTGGCCTCGCTGCTGAACTACACGGTAGACGGCCGGATAGACCAGTACCTGTCTGACGACCCGGAAAAGCTATCCCAGCGACTGGTCAACCTGGCCCAGGTCTACACCCGGGCCGAGGTCGGGACGCGGCCGCTGCGGGAGGCTATCCGGGCCTCCGACGAAATTGTGGCCTCGGTTTTAGCCAAGCTGGCTACCAGTGAAGCGCTGCAGGCGCTGGGGGTTGAGATTATCACCTTCACTATCCTGGCCATCAAGCCGACGCCGGAAATTGCCCGCGCCCTGGAAGCGGAGGCCCGCGAAATGTTGCTACGCGAAGCAGACCTGGCCATTTACGACCGGCGCAACTCGGCCGTGGAACAGGAACGGCGCATTAAGGAGAACGAGCTGAACACTGAAATTGCCGTCGAGGAAAAGAAGCGACAGATCCGCGAGACTCAGGCCGAGGCTAACCTGGCCGTGGAAGCCAAAGAGCAGCAACTCCGCGAAAGCAAGCTGGCCGGCCAGATCAAACTGGAGGAAGAGCGCAAGCAGTTGGTGACCGCTCACATCGAGAACGCCCGGGCCGAGGCGGACGCCCAGTCCTACGCTATGGAAGCCACGCTCCGGCCGCTGAGTGAACTGGATGAAACTACCTTGCAGCTCCTGGCCGTCCAGTCGGCCGATCCACGCCTGATGGTCAGCCTGGCCATGAAAGAAATCGCCCAAAACGCCGCCAAGATTGGCCAGCTTAACATCACTCCAGATCTGCTGGAGGCGCTGTTACAAAAATAGTGTCAAGTGTTCCCGTGTCAAGTGTCATGTAACCGACTCACATGACACTTGACAGGACTTTGGCAAGGCCAAAGTCTGATACGTGATACCTGACACTGGGCAACGACTATGTATGAGAAGATTGTCATTGTTACTCGTAAGACGCGGCTGGAAGGGTTGATTGAGCGATTTAATACGCGCGCCCAGGCCAGGTTTTACATTGAGCACAGCGGCGGCAACTTTGCCCTGTACGAACAGGAGCACGAAACGTATTACACTGCTCTGGCCGAGCTACGGCGCGGGCTACAAAATTTGGTCAAAATTCAGGTCATCGAGCGAGAATTCTTGCCCAACTTTCTCTTTGCCGACAGCGACATCGTCGTCGCCATTGGCATTGACGGCCAGGTAGTCAACACAGCCAAATACCTGGACGGCCAGCCGCTGGTGGCCGTCAACCCCGACCCGGCCCACATAGACGGCATCCTCCTACCCTTTACCGTGGCCCAGGCTCCGGCCGTGGTCCGCCGCGTCCTTAGCGGGCAGGTGCAGCTTCGTTCGATCACCATGGCCGAGGCCCGGCTGAATGACGGCCAGTCCCTGCTGGCCTTCAACGACCTGTACATTGGTATGTACAACCACGTTTCTTCGCGATACCGTATCCAGTTCGGTGGCCGGGAAGAGCGCCACTCCTCCAGCGGCGTGCTCGTTTCGACCGGGGCCGGCTCTACCGGCTGGCTGAGTAGCCTCTTCAACATGGCCAATGGGCTGCTGGCCGGCTTTGGCCAGGAGCCAGCCCGGCTGGAACGGCCGGCCCTTAACTGGGAAACGGAGCACCTGGTCTTTGTCGTCCGGGAGCCTTTCATCAGCAAAACGTCGGGAGCGGGCATCGTCTGCGGGACTGTTAGCCGGGAGCAGCCGCTCATCCTGGAATCGGCGATGGCTGAGGGGGGCGTCATCTTCAGCGACGGGGTGGCGGCCGACTACCTGGCCTTCAACGCCGGGGCTATTGCTACCATCGGCCTGGCCGCCCGCAAGACAAACCTGGTGATTCGATAGCCTGGACTGCTTCAAGTTAGTTGAGTCGTCTGGCGGAAAGCGTTCATGTCGTGCTAAGACCCCATCTCGACGTGTGATGGGAACAAAACTAATCACCCACTTTTGGCAGGACAGCGCCGTTGAGTTGCGCGCCCGTCAAGATAGCGCCGGCTAAGTCAGCCTGGCTCAAATTGGCGCCATGCAGGATTGCCCCGGTCAGGTCAGCGCCACGCAGGTTAGCGCCACGCAGAGCGGCCTCTGTAAGGTCAGCCTGCCGCAGATCGGCGCCACTGAGGTTGGCCTGGCGCAGATCCGCATCTACTAATATGGCTTGCCGCAAGCTTGCTCCCTCCAGATCAGCCCCGCGAAGATATACCTCGGTCAGATTAGCCTGGCTCAGATCCACGGCGGCGAGTTCCTGGCCCTGCTGGTTTTGGTTCACAATCTGCCACACCAGCCACCACTTTGGGTCAACCTGCGTACGTTCGTCCAGGATCGTTTGCCGTAAAATAGCACCTTCCAACTGAGCGGCCGTCAGATCAGCCCCGGCTAGATTCGTCAGGCGCAGGTTTGCTCCACGCAGGTCGGCCGCACGTAAGTTTACCCCAGCCAGATCGGCCTGGCTCAGATCTACGCCCGCCAGTTGGCGACCACTCTGGCTGTGATTGACAATGTCCCACACTACCCGCCACTTCGGACTGAACGTGGTGGTCTCGTCAATCAGGGTCGCCCGCAAGTTGGTCCCGGAGAAATCGGCCGCCGTCAGGTTAGCGCCGCGCAAGTCAGCCCCAGTGAGATTGGCCTTATCCAACCGGGCGCCGGCCAGATTAGCCCCACGCAGGTCGGCCTGGCTCAAATCTGCGTTCAAGAGTAATGCGCCCCTCAAATCGGCAATCTGCAGATTGGCTCCTTTCAGGCTGGCTCGACTGAGATTGGCAAAATACAGGTTAGCCCCTTGCAGGTCGTAGCTTTCCAGGTCTTTTCCGGCGAAATTGCTACTACTTAAGTCGGCGCCCCTCAAGTCAAATTCGGCCAGGTCGGCCGTGCGGAAGTCGGCGTTCTGGCAATCGGGTGGACAGGAGGCCATCGCCTCCCGCCCGACAAAGATGTAAACTAACCAGACGGTGAACAACAGCAGGGGAATGCCTGGTACCAACAAAAGAAATATCCAAAACCGTTCCGCCCGGTCTATTTCGGGTCTGCTTTTGAAAAGATTCAACTTGACTTCTTACTTAAAGAGGCCGGAGTTCCAGGTAGATAGTTGCCACCCGGCGGGCTGGCAAAAGCAGGCGGAAAACGCCGTTTACGACCTTCACGGCCGATAATGGCCTTTCCAACAGGTCACATTGCCTGGCCGCCACGATGCGCCACAACCCTGAGCCAATTTCCACCTGCTGCTCTTCGTCGCTGGTGTTCAGCAGACGCACTATCACGCCCTGTTGGTCCCTGGCCGGTTTGACGTGCAACGTCAGAACAGGCAGCGCCTCGCCGGTGCAGCCGGGTAAGCGCAAAAGCGAACCGAGGGCCGGGAGCAACGGCCGACCGTCGGCGCGCTCCTCACCCAGATGTTGGAGTAACGGTTGGGCGTTAGCTGCCTCCAGTCCGAAGCGGTGGGCCTGCGCTTCATTGAAACCGCCGACGTGCGGCCAGAGGCGATAACGGGCATGAATGCGGCCCGGCTGATGGGCTCGAAAGTTCGTTTCCCAATAGTTGTTGGTCACCCAGCCGAGCAGCAAGGGACGCTCCAGCACAAAATCGGCCTGGTTGTGCCCAAAGTGAAAGTGGCCGAATTGGACCATCGGATTGTCCGGCAGGGCCACGGTAACCCCAAGCTGATCATTGGAGAAGTCAACCCATTGCTGGACAGTGAAGTAATCCCGGCAGACACCGGGCAACTGGTCCGCGCCCGGCCGAATTACCTGCCCGCCCAGATCCAGCCGGGCTGTGGCCTGGGGAACGTTGAACGGGAAGAGGAGGTAGGTTGCCTCTGGATGCACCTCCAGCCCCATTTCCCACCAGGCTTCGCATTCGATAAAGTCGTCAAAAGCGGGCACGAAGACACTTTGCCATAACGGCCCGGCGCAGCCTGGTGCCTGGAGGCTTTGGATGACCTTAAAACCCAGCGGCGTCCGGTAAACACGGTGGCTCAGGACTTCGCCAGCCTGACGCCTCTCGGCTGGCCAATCGGTTTTCCAGCCGCGCGGCCGCTCGACATATTCCGAAATCCAGGGCATCTCGAACAAAAGCTGCCGTGGCCAGGGGTGGGTCGCGCCGCTGACACGTTCGTGAACGAAAGAATGGAAGGGAAAGTCGGCATCCCGGTCAACCCAATCGTGTCGCAGGCGCTTATCGGTCCAGGAGAGAATGCCGCCGCGTTGCACGTCAAAGGTCAGGTGGTAGTGCTCATTTTCGACGACGGCATCCTCGCTTACGGCCGTCGTGGCCTGCACGTCAATCAGGTCGGCGCGGGGCACTATCGTGTAGCCGAAGCCGGGCACCGTCACAGCCGGCAACAGATAGCTTGGCTCGGCTGAGCGGGCACCCAGCGCGACGGCTGTATCGAGCACGACATCCACGTGGGTGAAGCGGTCCTGGAAGTGCCGGCCGGCGGTCATATCTGTGGCTATGCCGCGCGGCGAGACAACCCATTGGGGAACCTGGCCGGCGAGCAAGCGCGGCCACGGCAGCGGGTTAAACAGGAACAGATCTCCCTCTGCCCCGTCTACCTGGCGAGCCAGGTCGGCCAGGGCATCTCGCTGCAAGAGAAAGCTCAAACTCCGGGCGGTATAGGCGTAATTGGCCTTGTGATACCACTGGCTGGCGGTATCTTCGCTAAAGGGATGGCGGATCGAGACGTTCGCACCCCACGTGTGCTCATCCCATAAATGCAACGCCTGCCAGGCCGGCTCACGGTACATGGCCAAGGACCTGGCTGTAGCCTGGGCGTAGTCCGCGCCGGAACTGTTCAAAACAGCCGCCAGGGCATCGGCCGATCGCAGACGGACACGGCTGGCCCGATTCATCGCCTGTTCACGGGCACTGCTAAGGCAACCAAAGTTCCAATAATCGGTCCAATCACCCCGATAGGTGGGCAAGAGATGGCTGTGCTCCTTCACGGCCGACCACCACATGGCCGGGGTAGCCAGGCGGAGACGGGGTAACTTGCCCTGTTCATTCCACTGGTCAATGAAGTGGGAGAAACCCTCAAAGGCTGAGCCGTTATCGCCAAAGGGATGGTAGCTTTGAACCATCAGGATCGGCAACGGATAGTCCGTTTCCGCCAGGCGCTGTTCAACCCGTGGCCACCAGATGCGCTCAAACTCCTCGGCGTCGCGGCCGATGCCAAAGCGCCAGCCCTGGTCATAGGGCCAGCCGTTCCAGGTCAGAATTTTGCGGCCGCTCGGTCCTTCCCACCAAAAGGCATTTGGCCGCTGCAAAGGTGCTCCGCCAAAGTGGGTATTGATAGCCATCGTGAAACCTTCAAGGCCTGAATCGAGGAGGAGGTCCACCAGCGGCCAGTTCTCGCCGTTAACATCGCAGTTCATAGCATAGCGGATAGTAAAGCCATACCGCTCGCGCAAAAGGCGGACAAGTTGGAGCGTCTCTATTAACTGATCGGTGTCAAACAGCGGGGTGAGATTGGCGAACATGCCAGTCACTTCAATGCGGCCGGCCCGCTCCAGGGACACCAGGCGTTCGATTGCTGCGTCCGGCGCATGTTGTAGCCAGTGGTACAAAGGGGCAGTGTTTTCAACGGTCCAGCGGAATGCGCCGTCGCTCGTACTGCCGGCGTATTTCTCGGCCAGGGCGATGGCCTCATCTAGAAAACGTTGGTAGAGGTCCCATAGAATGGGCTGGTCGTGAGTGTAGCCAACGTCCGTATGGCTGTGATGAATCAGGTAAATAATGCGTACGTGGTTCATAGGCCAACCAATTACCTACCGTTTGCGCACCTTACGGTGACGCCCGGTCGTTGGCGTAAGTGCCTGACAAAGTCCGAGGTTACCTCTTCCCGGTGGGAATCAGGCGGAGCGTGACAATCTCAAAAGGTCTGACAGAAAACGTTAGACGGTTGCCCTCCGGGGTCAGGGCTGCTTGGTTTTCCTCCAGCAGGTTCGTCCGCCAGGCCGCCCCCAGCTCAAAGCCGGCCGCCAGCGTCACCAGGCCTCGCTGCCGCTGGCTCTCGTACAGGCGCACGATCACTCCCTGTCCATCCTCCGCCATTTTCACCGTCTCGATGACGATATTCGGCCGATCTACGCTCAGCAAAGATTGGCCGCCGGCCATGGCCGGCGCGCCATCTGGTTGCTTCTCTGCGCTTTGGCCGGCCTGGCTGGCGATTACCATCAGGGGATCATTGAGCGTGTAGGCGGCGGCTACGGTCGTCTCATCCCAGGCGCCGGCGTGCGGCAGCAGGCTATAGGCAAAGCGGTGCTCACCTTGATCGGCCTCGGGATCGGGCATCGTCGGGCTGCGCAGCAGGCTGATGCGCATGACGTTATCGTGGATGTCGTGGCCATACTTACAATCGTTAAGCAGGCTGACCCCGTAATTCCCTTCACTCAGGTCTACCCACTTCTGGGCGCACGTTTCAAAGCGGGCCCAGTCCCAACTGGTGTTGCGGTGCGCCGGCCGCTGCACGTTGCCCCACTGGATCTCATACGTGGCCGCCGGGGCCAGGATCTCGACCGGAAAAGCAACCTTGAGGAAGATGTGCCGCTCCCGCCACTCTATCGTCGTCTCAAAATCCAGGCGAGAGCTATTGTAGGCCAGCGAAATGCGTTGCACGTAAGCGCTGTGCAAAATGCGGCGGCGGATCTCCAGCGTCGCCCGCAGCGGGCCGGCCTCTAGCACCTCCACCGAATCGGCCGGCTCGGCCAGCCACATCTTGTCGTCGTAGAAAATGTCCACGTCCCAGGCGTCCCAGTCTAAAGGGCGGTCTTCGAAGGCCTGGACCTGGTTGGCTATAGCCCCGGCCGGCAACACCTCGCGCCGGTTGGCCTTATCGTAGATACGGGTGATATCCCCCACCTGATCTAGTTCCACCCGTAGGGTGTCGTTTTCTAAAAGCGTAGAGGTCACTCTCAGACCGGTGTCGGCTTGCGGCGTTTCGCCATTGGCTCTCTTGAGCGGGGTTATGCTGAAGGCGGGCACCTGGCCAACATCCAGCCAGGTTCCGTCGGCCCCGGGTTGGACGGGAACCATTGTGCCGTCTGGGTGCTGTAGCCGTAGTTGTTCACCGGCTACATCCGGCAGGCAAAGAACCAGGTCCTGGCGCGTAAAGGAGGTTGGGTTGATGACTAGTAAACCATCACCAACCTGCCCGGCAATGACAGCCCGCGCCGAATCCTGGACGGTAGCGCACAAATTACGCACCTCGGTGTACTGCTGCTGTGACTCGGCATAAACAGGTGTAATGCTGCTGCCGGGAATAATGTCGTGAAATTGATTGAGGCAGACCAATTGCCAGGCCTGGCGCAGCATCTCGGCCGGATAGTCATAGGTGGAATCAAGGAGAGTAGCCAGAACAGCCAGGAACTCGGTATCGTGCAGCAAAAACTCACTTTTGCGGTTGGCCCGCTTGTTGCGGCTCTGCGTCGTATACGTCCCCCGGTGCAGCTCCAGGTACAGTTCGCCGTTCCACGTCGGCAGCCGGCCGCCGGCCTGTGTCTCCAGGTCACGGAAAAAGTCGGCCACGGGCCGCTGGTACACGCGGGGGACGGCGGGGAAAGCCGCCATTTCCCGCAAATTCTCCAGCATCTCCCGCGTCGGGCCGCCGCCGCCATCGCCAAAGCCGAAGGCCATCAGCGATTCCTGGTGCAGCTCTTTCTGTTGTGACATACTCCACGAGCCAACCACCTCGGCCGGCGTCGCCCCGGCGTTATAGGTGCTGGCCCCGTAGCTGCCCGGATCTGGATTGGTGCTGAAGTGGGTCAACACCCGCGTGCCGTCCAGCCCCTGCCACCAAAAGCTGCTATAAGGCAGGCGGTTGTACTGGTTCCAGCCGATCTTGATCGTGAAAAAGTATTCCAGGCCGGCCTCTTTGATTAACTGGGGCAGGTTCCAGGCGTAACCAAAAACGTCGGGCAGCCACAGCACCGGCGACTCTGCGCCGGGGCCAAAATGCTTCTGGAAAAAGCGCCGGCCGAGCAGAAATTGCCGCGCCAGGGATTCAGGACCGCTCAGGTTGCAGTCCGCTTCTACCCACATCCCGCCGATAGGCTCCCAGCGCCCCTCGGCTACCCGCTCCCGGATGGCCTCAAGCAGGCCGGGGTAGTCCTGGCGGACGAACTCGTACAACTGCGGCTGGCTCTGGGTAAAGTGGTACTCCGGGAACTGCTCCATTAGCCGCAGGACGTTATAAAAGGTCCGGCCGGCCTTGCGCCGGGTCTGGCCCAGCGTCCATAGCCAGGCCACGTCAATGTGGGCGTGGCCTGTCGCCACCAGGCTGGCGTCGAGCGGCCGGCCGGCCTGCTCAATACCGGCCATTAGCGCCGCAGTAGCCCGGCCGACGCTGTTGTAAAAATGCTCGCCCAAAGGCTCCCGCGTGTCCAGAATCTTGAACGCTTCGTCCAGGGCGTTCAGCAGGTGTCCTTTGGCCGGCTCATTGTCGCCCAGGCACTCGGCCGCGCCCAGCGCCACTCGTGCCGTGGCCACAAAATCACGCGTCGGCTGGTCAATCTGAACCATCGTACAGGGCCGCATAAACAGTTTCTTGCCTGGCCCCAGACCAAGGGTTTCCAACCCTTCACCCAGGCCCAGGCCGGTCCAACCGTGTAGGGCCAGCAAGTGGGATCGGCCGTCGCACCATTGCCGGGGCAGCAAGATCTCCTGATGGTGCCGGTCACAGGTCGCGTAAGGCTCGCCGTCAATATAAGCCAGCGCTTCCGGATGGCTAAAATCGCCGGCATTGCCCAGCGGCAGGTATAGGGCCACCGGTGCGCTTGAATTCCACTCGGCCGGGACCTGGAACTGCGAGCGCAGCGCAAAATCGGTCATAAACTCACCCCAGTAGCTATACGCCTCGACGACCGGCCAATCGCCGTCGTCTACGTCCAGGCCTACCGGTGGTGGTTCCAGTGGCCCTGCCAGGGCGGTATAACGAAAAGGCGGCAACGACTGCTGCAACTGGTAAACCAGCGGCTCGATCAAACGCAGCCGCCGGGCAATCTTTTTCGCCGTCCAGCGAATCTTATGCGTCATGATGTCTTCCCTATGAAATAACCTCCCGGAGGTTAGTGTCTACTGCCAACCTCTAGTGTCAAACCTCCGGGAGGTTATCAATTTGATAACCAGAATTTTCAGGCTGAACTTGAGCTGCCGTCGTGAGGCTTGTCGTCGTACAGGTAGCAAGCGGCCTGATGGGCGACGCCATCAATATGATAAAGTGGAGGTTGCTTGACCAGGCACCGGTCCATCCGGTAGGGGCAGCGTGGATAAAAACGACAACCGCTGTCAATGCGGATACGCAACTCTTCTTCGTCCGGCAGGACAATATCCTCACTCCATTTTTGGGTGGGGTCAGGAACGGGTATCGAATCAATCAGGGCCTGGACGTAAGGGTGCTTAGGGTTTTCAATAACTTTCACTGTATCACCCTTTTCAGCGACGATACCCTGATAAAGCAGAACAATTTGATCGCAGACCTGATAGGCTGTGCTGAGATCATGAGTAATATACAGGAAAGAAATGTTATGCTCGTCCCGTAAACGCAGCATGATGTCCAGGATCATGGCTCGCAACGAGGCGTCCACCATCGAAACCGGCTCGTCGGCCACGATCAGGCTCGGTTTCACCAGGTAGGCCCGGGCCACCATCATGCGTTGGCGCTGGCCGCCGCTCAACTGGTGTGGATACTTTTCCAATATTTCCCCTCCCCGCATACCAACCACCTGCAACGCATCTTCAATCATTTCCCGGGCCTCTCGCTTATTTTCGGCAAGTTTGAAGTTACGAATGACCAGATCGAAGATATGTTTTACCCGGTAAAACGGATTGTAGACCGCATACGGATCCTGAAAAATAGCCTGGACCTGACGCCGATACTCCAGCGCTTGCTGTCTATTTAGTTGGGAAATGTCGTGACCTCTAAAGCGTATCTGGCCCGATGTCAAACGAACAAAACCGAGGACGGCATTAGCCAGGGTGGTTTTGCCGCTGCCACTTTCACCAGCAATTGTCGTCACCTTGGCCGGTTTTTCTGGTATTGTGAGGTTGAAATCTTGTAAGGCGATAACTTGATGGCTGGAATGGAAAAAGCCACCACCGTATATTTTGGTCGCATGGCTGATATCTAAAAGGGGTTCAGACATTGATCCGGAGGTCCTCTTATTCATATAGGTGGCACGCCACGAAATGCTTCGGCTTCAATTCGCGGAGCGGTGGCGTTACCTGCCGGCAAACGTCCATTACGTGAGGACAGCGAAGCTGGAAGATGCACCCAGGTGGGGGATTTCGCAGGTCGTGGGTAAGACCTTCTGTTACGACGAGGGGTTTACGTTCCTTGATGGATGGAATTGATGAAATAAGGAGTTGAGTGTAGGGATGGAGTGGTTCGGCAAAGATTTCTTTAACCGGGGCAATCTCCACGATGTTACCGGCGTACATGACCGCGATCCGATCCACCAATTGAGCCAGTAAGCCCATATCATGGCCAATCACGATCATAGACACGCCCAACCGCTTCTTAACATCCAGCAGTGTCTGAGCCACGACGCGCTGCACGATGACATCTAAAGCGCTGGTGGGCTCGTCGGCAATAATAAGCGGGGGGTTTAAGGCAATGGCCATGGCGATGCAGACCCGTTGCTTCATACCCCCACTCAGTTCATGGGGATACATATTGTAAACCCTGCCTGGCAAACCCACCATGTTCAGCAACTTCAAGATTCGCTCTTTCAATGCAGATTTGGGTTGTTCACCCTCGTGGGTTTCAATGCCATCGGCAATTTGGTCTTTAATGCGTATGACCGGGTTTAGGGAGTTCATCGCTCCTTGCGGAATCAGGGCCAGCTCACGCCAGCGCACTCGACGTAACTCATTGTTGCTCAACGTGACCAGGTCGGTCCCATCAATGATCACCTGGCCATGGACGATGCGGCCGGGTGGCTGTACCAGGCGCAAGAGCGCCATAGCGGCAGTCGTTTTGCCGCAACCAGACTCGCCAACCAGACCAACCAACTCGCCTGGATAAACATCGAAACTGATGCCATTGACGGCAATGACGTCGCCTAATGGGGTGGCGTAGTGTACCCGCAGGTCCCTGACCTTCAGGACCATATTTTCCCTGGTAGGGGCATTCAATTGAACATCTTTCGTGGCCTTCTGGGTATCAATCATCAGGTCTGCGCTCCCCTGAGGCGCGGGTTAGCAATTTCATCCAGGCCAATCGTCATCAAAAAGAGGCCACTGAAGATGACGATGAGCATGAAAATCGGAAAACCCCACCACCACCACATACCGCGAATAATGGCCGCGGCCCGGATGGCGTAAAAGATGGTCATCCCTAATGTGGGAATGCGTGTGGGTCCCAATCCCAGGGCCTCTAAACTCGTAGCCTCCAAAATTCTAATGGAGACGTTGCCGGTGAAACTGGCTGCCAGGTAAGGCAGCAAGTTGGGCATCATCTCTTTGAACATGATGGCGAAAGAGGAAGCGCCGGAGAGCCTGGCCATCTGAACGTAGCCTCGCTCCCGCATGCTCAACACCTGGGCGCGAATCAGCCTGGTGGGGCCGGGCCAGGCAAAGAGAGCCAGGAGTAAGGCCATATTTTCAACGGTAACCTGGCGAACGAGAGCGGAAATGACA
Organism: Chloroflexota bacterium; assembly: GCA_022616275.1. Lineage (GTDB taxonomy): Bacteria > Chloroflexota > Anaerolineae > Promineifilales > Promineifilaceae. Next base: position 49,471 of record JAKEFB010000069.1, on the reverse strand, counting down.
ATCAAGACCGCCAGAGCCGGAATGGTGATAAAAGCGTCGGACAGGATGCGGATCAGGTTGTCAACCCGGCCGCCCAAAAAGCCGGCCGTGAAGCCAAGGATAATACCGACAGTCATGCCAATGCCGGCCGCAATCAACCCAACGCGCAGCGAGCGGGGTGTGGCCACGATCAGCAAGGCCAGCATATCCCGGCCATTACTTTCCGTCCCCAGCGGGTGAGCGAGATCAGGCTGGCCAAGGCCAAAGCCCTGTGTTTCCTCCACCCAGAATGGCGGTAGATTCAGTGGGGCCGAGGCTGTGTTGGCCATGCTCGCATCCCAAAATAGAGGGCCGAGGATTTCCACCAGAACCACCATGAGAATCAAAAATGCCCCCATAACAAACTTCCGATTGAGCCAGGGGGAATCCCAGCGTTTTAAGCCAGCGGCCCTTTTTGAGGGGATCGTTTGTTCGACGGTGACTGTAGCCATAACTTATCACCTCGCTTGATAGGTGATCCGGGGATCAATCAAGGGGTAGAGCAGGTCCAGGATCAGAACGGCGATGGATACACCCACAATCAGCATAAAGACAATCCCTTGTATCAGGGAATAGTCGGTATTGATAATGCCCTGGTAAAGCAGGTAGCCCATGCCAGGGTAGGTAAAGATGTATTCGACAATGACTGTGCCGCCGGCAATGCTGCCGAGCGTCAGGGCCAGCGCCGTCACCTGCGGGAGGATAGAGTTGCGCACGCCATAAAGCCAGAAAATGCGTCCAGGCCGTAGTCCCTTAGCCTGGGCCAGGATCATATAGTCCTCGCCGTCAGTAGTAATCATCATACCCCGCATACCCAGGGCCCAGAAGCCCATGGTCGTAACCACGATAGCCAGAGCAGGCAGCGTCCCATGTTTAATGACGCTCAAAATGAACTCCAGGTTCAGACCCGGTTGTAGACCCCGTCCATAAGCCCCGGCAAAGGGCAACCACTCCATGCCAAAGGCCAGGAGGTAGAGGAGCAAAATACCCAGCATGAACGGGGGAATAGCCGTGAACGTCAAGGTTACCGGCAGCAGCGCTCTGGCCAGGCCAGGCGTGCCCCGCCAGGCCAGCAATGCACCAATGGCATTCCCCACCACGAAGGATATGAGCGTGGCCAGCCCAAGCAAGCCAAGCGTCCAGGGCAGGCTGCGGCCGATCATGTCTTCAACTTGGGTTGGGAAGAAGGCCAGAGAATACCCCAGATTAAAGGTAAAGACGTTGCGCAGGTAACGTAAATACTGGATGTGCATGGGCGCGTCCAGACCGAAGCGCGCCCGCCAGGCCTCGATGATCTGATCGCTGTTCTCCACCCGGCCGGCCTGAGCAGTCATGCGCGATACCATAGCCGTTATGGGATCACCCGGCGCCAGGCGAGGAATAATGAAAATGAGGGTGGTGCCTAGCCAGACCGTCAACACAAACATCCCCACCCGCTTTAGCAAATACTCTTTGGTCAATCCACCCATAACACACCTTCCAGAATGGTGACTGCGGATGCACGGCATCCGCAGTCACCATTTTACCCTAGCATCCTATTATTGTGCAGGCTGCAGATTGTGGATGATCATGTGTGTGCTTTGCCACCAGGTTGGCGGATGCATGTAGTTGTTCTCGGCTGTCGGCCAGCCAGTCCAATAGGTGGTGTTGAAGGGGATGATCTTCTTGGCCTGGGTGATGGGGATCACCGGCAATTCGGCCATCCAGTACCCCATAGCCTCGACAAACAACTCGTCAATGCGGGGATCGCCCAACGGCAGCGAGCCGATCTCGTCTACAATGGCGCTATAGGAATCGGCCGCCTCGCCCGACCAGCGCCAGGCGTTCTGGTTATCTTGGACCCGCTCACCCACGGGCTTGAGCCAATTGGTGTTGAAGGTATCCATCGAGGCCCACGGCTCATTGACCGAGCCGCAAGTCTGCCAGCCGACGCGGGCTTCAAAGTTACCGAACTGGAAATTGTCGCTCCAGGTAGCGCCGGCCTCGTTGCGGTTACTGGCGTTAATGCCGATCCGCTGGAGTTGCTCCACGATGACCTGGGCGATCCGCTGCTTCTCGATGAAGGCTTCGTGCGTGGCGATGTCAATCGCCAACTCCTCGCCGTCTTTCTCATAGTAGCCCGTGCTGTCGTTCATCGTGTAGCCTTTGGACTCAATGATCTCCTTGGCTCTGTCGGGATTGTGTTCCAGGAGCGGGTGCTCTTCGTAGAGCCCGGCCTCTTCCAGCAAGTCCACGTAGTGGTCGAGCGGCGGGTAAGCCGGGAAGAAATGGCGTGAGGCAAACGTTGAGCCTTCGTAGGCGATGGCGACGATCTCCTCCCGGTCAATGGCAAAGTTGAGGGCCCAACGCATATCCTTATCGTTCCACGGCTCGACCGTGTGGTTGACCTCAAACGTGCGCGAGCACGGGTCAGGGACCCAGGCGTAAGGCGGTTCGTTAAAGTGGGCGACGACGTTGGGGTTGCGCTGCTGCAGAGCCAGTAGAGCGCCCAGGGTAATGTCCATCAGACTATCGAGTTGGTTATCGGCCATGGCCGCCGCCCGCGTTTCTTCCGGACCGTACCAGACCCAAACCAATTTCTCCGGTTGGGGCAAGGGTTTAAAGCCGGCCACCGCACCCCACCAATCGTCATCGCGCGCGTAAACAAACTCCGTTTCGCTGACGCTTTCCAGGGTGTAGGGGCCGGTAAAGACTGGCCAGCCCTTCTCCGGGTCGTAGTTGGTGAAGGTCAGGGGATCCTGGTCCGTCCAGATGTGTTCAGGGACGATACTGATCCCACCCCAGATCCGCACCGACCAGAAGTCCAACTGGAAACGTGGGTTTGGCTTGGTCAGGTTAAACTGGACGGTCAAATCGTCTATTTTCTCGACGCCTTCTACCCACGTCTCAACGGCGGCGGAGTCCACCAGCTCCGGCGCATTGTCCAACAGCATATTGACGGTAAAGACAACGTCGTCGGCGTTGAAAACTTCCCCGTCACTCCACTTGACACCGTCGCGCAGCGTGAGTGTCCAGACATCCAGCGTGTCGTTGGACGTCATGCTTTCGCCTAGCCACGGTTCAATCTCGCCGGTCTCATAGTTGAGTATGAAGAGCGGCTCGGCCATTGCCTGGTGGTAGCCATGATCCCGGCGAGAGCCAGGGACAAATTGGTTCCATAACTCTGGGTCGGCTACCCGGCCGCCGTCAATATCAAAAATGACGGTTCGACTCCGATCGACCTCGCCGGCCGGCTCTTCTGCGGGCTCCTCAGGCGGGGGCGCCTCTTCCTCCGGCTCGGCAGCTTCTGTAGCCTGCTCTTGCACCTCCGTATCCGGCTGTGAGGTACAACCAACCAGTATGACAGCAAGAGCGAGTACCGCGATCAGCAAAATCCAATACTTGTGTCTCATTTCTTCCTCCTTAGAGACTCTATTCCCAGTATCCTCATTCGTCCAGTAAGAACGGGGAAGTTGTAGGGCAATTCAGGTCAGCAGCCCTACAGTCAGGGCTATTGCTTCATATTCATCACCTCCTTATGTTTACTCTTTGTAATAAGACCCAGCCAAATTCCGCAATGGTTGTTGTTCGTGTGGCCGGGAGGAATCGCGGACAATCAATTCAGGATGGAAGGTGACCACTTGTGTGGGAACAGGTGAATCACTGTTAAGTTGTTCAAGTAGCAGTTCAGCGGCCTTGTAGCCCATGGCATAAGCCGGTTGGGCAACGGCGGTGATGGGTGGTGCGTGAAGCTCAAAAAGCTCCAAGTCATCGAACATAACCAGGGCCACATCGTCCGGGATTTTGAAGCCCAATTCCTTTATCGTCCGCAGCACACCGATGGCCAGGCGATTGTTGGTTACCAACAGCGCAGCCGGCCGGGTGGGGCCGGTTAACAGGCGTTGGACCTGGTCGGCAAGGTCGCTCATGTCAAAGGCAACATGACAGATGTCGGACTTACTGATAGCCAGACCGGCATCCTGCAAGGCCTGAGTGTAACCTTGCTCGCGCTGTATCAGGGTGATTCGGCCGGGTACGTGACTGACCAGGCCAACAGGAGTGTAACCGTTTTCCAGGAGGTGATGCGTGGCCTGGTAAGCCCCAGCCAGGTTATCGAGCAGAACGGCACTGGCTTTCAGTTGCGGAAGTTGGCGGTCAATCTGAACCAATCGCACCCCCATCGTCAAGAGATTTTTGAGCACCTCATAGTTGTTGGCCCCTACCGGAGCCACAATGATTCCATCCACCCCCTTATCGTGCAACATGGATAAAGCATCACGTTCAAGTTGATAATTTTGGTTTATGCTGCAGAAGATAACGGAGTATCCGGCGGCTCGGGCCAGATCTTCCATACCTTTGGCAACGGCGCCGTAGAACGGGTTGAGAATGTCGTTGATCAACAGCCCCAACGTGCGGGTTTCTCGAATCTTCAGACTGCGGGCGATCTGATTCGGCCGGTAGGCAAGTCTTTCAACTGCTTGTAGGACGGCAACGCGCAGGTCTTTACGCACAGAGGTATTTCCGGTGAGAACACGGGATACCGTGCTTGAGGACACCCCTGCTTCTTTGGCGACTTGCTGAATAGTCACCCGCCTACCGTTGAGTTTGCTGATAGCCTTCATAGGGGCATCTCCATATTGGAGTGGCGGCGATGTTCAGCGCCTGACGGGTTTCTCACCGAGGCTTATACAGAAATCGTTTTCTACGATACGCTATTCTGGCGCATCTGTCAATCATCTAAGGCATCAGGACTTTACAGGTGTAAGCACCCGTGGTTTTCTCACCCTGCCCTGGCAATGACAGGGATTAGAAAGGTAAACGAACAGCAAAATGAGCGTTTTGTAGAGAAATCGTTTTCTTGGAGGATTATGATGGGGCTGGGCGATGGCCTGTACCCTCAATCTTTTTTCCCATTGAACTGCCACAGTGAATCGTGGGATACTTAACGCTTAAGGCATCAGCCGCGTTTTTGTGCTTGCTTAACGGCGGCGGGGTCCCAGACATGATGGCCGAAATAAACAATCCAATAGCGATAGAAATTCAGTCACTGAGCAAGGTCTATCGCTATCAAAGCGCCCAGCCTGTCCTGGCTGTAGACAATCTCAATCTCTCTGTGCCGGCCGGGCAGGTATTGGGCTTCCTGGGTCCCAACGGAGCCGGCAAGACGACGACGATCAAGATGATCTGTGGCCTGGTCACGCCAACGGCCGGCCGCATTACCTTAAACAGTTACGACGTGGCCGGCGAGCACAAGCAAGCGATGAAGCAGATTGGCGCCGTGCTGGAAGGGGCGCGGAATGTCTACTGGCGGCTGTCGGCCTGGCAAAATCTGGTCTACTTCGGCCGGCTCAAGGGCACTAACAGCGCTGGCGCCACCGGCAACTACAAAGAGCGGGCCGAAAGGTTGTTGAACGATCTGGGCTTGTGGGACCGGCGTCACGACCAGGTACGGAGTTTCTCGCGGGGCATGCAGCAAAAGGTAGCCATCGCCTGCGCCCTGGTCACCGACCCGCCTATTCTCCTGTTTGACGAGCCAACGCTAGGCCTGGACGTGCAGGCGGCGCGGACGGTAAAAGAGTGGGTCACCAGACTGGCCCACGAACAGGGCAAGACGGTGGTGCTGACCACCCACCAACTGGACGTGGCCCAGACGTTGTGCCAGCGAATTGCCATTATCAACCGCGGCCGGCTGATCACCAATAAGCCGGTCGGCGAGCTGCTGGAGCTGTTCCGCCAGGAGTTCTACCAGATCCGCTTGCAAGGCCACTGGAACAGCCACCAGGACATGCCGTGGCCCGGAGTGGCAGTGCAGATCCAGGACGGCGAAACACACCTGAACGGCGTAATTGCCGACCAGGCCACCCTGTACCAATTGTTGGACACGGTCCGTGAAACCGGGCTGCCTCTCCTGGCTGTCAATCGTGAAGAACCAAACCTGGAAGAAGTTTTTACTCGTCTGGTAACTGGAGAGATTACGCAGGGTCAAGGCCACGACGAATAACCTGAAATGGCTCGTAATGGGCGTGATAAACATATTTTTGGAAGAGAGCGCGAATGCTGCTGACCACCTTTTTTAACGAAACACACAAGGGCCTGCTGCTGGACTGGCACTACAAGTTCAACCTGTTCATCGAGCTGATTATCATGGGCGTGGCTTTCGTCGGAATCAGCTTCTTGATCGGCGGGGGCGCTATCCAGCAAGTGCAACTGGCCCCGGCTCTGCTGGGCTACCTGGTCTGGTTTTACGCCATGAAGATTATCGTCAGCATGAGCTGGAACCTGAAGGACGAGATGCAGACCGGGACGCTGGAGCAGATGTATTTGAGCCCGACCCCGGCCGGCCTGCTGATCCTGGGCCAATCCCTGGCCCGCCTGCTCTCGACCACTGTTATCATGCTGCCGCTGGCCGGCGGCCTCATCCTGCTGCTGGACATCGAGATACCGCTGCGGCCGGCCGGCCTGCTGGTCTTCGCCCTGACGATTGTCGGCCTGTTTGGCTTTGGCTTTCTCATCGCCGGGGCCACGTTGATCTTCAAGCAGGTGCAGGCGCTGGCCGACCTGATTCAGTACGCGCTCGTCTTTCTGAACGGCGCTTTAATTCCCATAGACCGCTTTCCCGGCTGGCTGGCGGCCGTGGCCCAGGCCCTGCCCACCACCCAGGGTATCGTCGTCTTGCGCCAGGTCGTCTTGGAGGGGCAATCGCTGGGGGAAGTATGGGCTGGAGGCAGCCTGGTCTGGCTGGGCGTTCATTCAGCGGCTACTTTTCTGGGCGGCTGGTTCTTTTTCAAGTGGTGCGAGCGGGCTGCCAGACAGCAAGGCTTGTTAGGGCAATATTAAGAGGAAGAGATTGATCATAGAAAACGACGCCGGCTTACGGCGCGACAGCAGTAGAGAACTCCCAGGCCCGCGTGGGGCGGCCGCCCTGAAATTTGTCTGGGGCTTTTACCGCGACCCACTGGCCGCTTTTAACAGTGCAGCTAGGGAGTACGGCCCTTTTTTCCACCTGAAAGTTGGCCCCTACACCCTCACTCACGTGGCCGAGCCTGGCCACGTTTACCACGTCCTCCACAGCGACAACTACGAAATGAGTGGCGTTTTTGCCCCCTCACAGCCGCTGGTCGGCGAAGGGCTGGCCACCAATAAGAGCGAATCGTGGCTACGCCAGCGCCGAATGGTCCAACCTGTTTTTCACCAACAGCAGATTGCCTGCTTTACCGAGGCGATTGCCGGAAAGACGGCCACCGCGCTGGAAACGTGGCGCGGCCCGGCCGGGCGCGGCGAGATCGTCAGTGTCATGGAAATGGCGCTGGCTTTGAACCACCAGATTTTACTCAAGACGCTGTTCGGCGTGGATTACGGCCTCGAAACAGAGTGGATTCTACAGGCCATGAATGTGACCCGCGACTACATGGCTCGCCGGTTGCGGGCGCCGGTCAGCCTGCCGGCCACCTGGCCAACGCCGGGCAATCGCCGTTTCTGCCAGGCCGTCCAGATACTCGACCAGTTCATCTACGGGCTGATTGGCCAGCGCCGGAGCAGTAACGAGGGGAGCGACGTCTTGTTGATGTTAAGCCAGGCGCGCGACCAGGAAACGGGTGAAGGAATGAGCGACAGAGAGCTGCATGACGAAATTCTGACGCTCTTCTACGCCGCCTACGAAGACCCGGCCAACGCCCTGGCCTGGATCTTGTATTTGTTGGCCGAGAACCCGGCGGCCGAGGAGCGGCTGCGGGCTGAAATTGCCTTGACGTTGGGGGGCCGCCGGCCGGCCTATGACGATTTGCGTAACCTATCCTACCTGACGATGGTCGTGGAAGAGGGGTTACGGCTTTACCCGCCCACCTGGAGCATGTTGCGCGACGTGGTCGCCGACGACGAGATTGATGGTGTGGCCATCCCGAAAGGCTCCCTGATGCTCGTCAACATCTACGCCAGCCACCGGCTGCCTGATTACTGGCCCAACCCCGACGTTTTTGACCCCACCCGCTTTACCCCGGAGCAGCCGGCCGGCCGGCCGCGTTACGCCTATTACCCTTTTAGCGGCGGGTCGCGCCAGTGCATCGGCAGCGCCTTTGCCATGATGGAAATCAAAGTGATCCTGGCCATGCTCCTCCAACGCTACCGCCTGGCCCTGGTGCCAGGCGTCCCCGTCCGGCCAGACACGCACATTTCGCTCCATCCGGCCGGTGGTCTACCTATGATCGTACGAAATGTATCGTGACCGAACTGAGCTATCCAGGCGCGGTCAGGTTTATCCTGAGCGTAGTCCAAGGAAGACCGGCTTGAGCAGACAGTCATAAAGAAATTATGAAATTTGCCGGCATTGTTTTCTGGGAGTTTGTCCAAAATCTGCCGCTGGTAGGCGGTCTGGTGCTGTCCCTGCATTTCTGGGCCAGCGGCCAATGGCCGCTGGCCCTGGCCAGCACGATCACCGGCAGCCTCCTGGGCGCTCTGCTCATTGGAGCCACCGAGGACAGGATCGTCGCCGGCCACCGGGAACCGCCGGCCGTCGTCCTGACCAACGCCGCCGTCATGTCCCTGTTGACGCTGGGCCTGGGGCTCTACCTTTTAGCCAACTGGAGCAACTGGCGAAGTGATCTGTTGGGCGGCGCGTTAATCGCCGTCCTCCTATCGGCCGCCCAGAGCGCAGCCGCCAGGGAACGGATCGGCCTGGGGCACACGGCCGCCTTTGCCCTGGCCTTTCCTTTGGGCCTGATGATAACCCGTCTCCTGGTCGAGCTTCTGCCGGGTTGGGCCGCCGTTTTGTCTATTACGGCCATCGTCACCGTCGTTATCAGCCTGGTTGATTATGGCCCTCGATATGCCGGGAGGTCCGAAAGTGGAGACCACAAATTCAGTTGAAACACGACTCAATACAGAGGTGCAAATCTAAGAATGATCGCCGGCTTAACCTTATCTATCGTTATCATCGTTCTGGTGACTCTTTTCTACTTGGTTCACCTGTGGTTGATTCGCCGGTACGACCCGCTGCGCGAGAAGGGCAGCAGCGGCAGCCTCAGCTATACGGTGATGGCGTTAGCGGCCGCCGCCCTTATTATCGCCCAACCGGCCATTCTGCCCTGGCTGGGCTTTTACACTACGGCCCGGTGGGGCCTGTTCGTCCAGCTCTTTGGGCTGGCCTTTTTCGCCGGCGCAATGGCGCTGCATTGGTGGGCGCGTATCCATCTACAACAATTTTTCGGCGAGCGCATTGAAGTTCAAAAGGAGCAACACCTGATTGATAAAGGCCCTTACGCCCATGTACGCCACCCCATTTATACCTCTTTCTTCCTGATGATGATCGGGCTGGTGCTGTTGAACCCGGCGCTGCCGACGTTGCTGGTAGCCGCAGCTACATTCTGGGATTATGGCAAGCTGGTCAGTCAGGAGGAGGAAATGCTCAGCCAAAGTGTGCCCGGCTACAAGGAATATCTGGCGCGGACGACACGTTTTTTTCCCAAATTGCGTAAAGGGTAGGTGAAATGGAGCTCTCGACGTTTCAAGCGTTAACCACGGAAAAAGTTGCCGAACTGGTGCGCGCCAGCGGGCCGAAGACGGCCGTCTTCCCCATTAACGGCACCCGCCGTTGGTTCGTCCTTGAACATGGCAGCCAGAATGGCAACGGACTGGCCACTTATATGCCCATCACCTGGCGGCGACAAATCGAGTTATACAAACTGTTCTTCGATCACGGCGTTGACACGTTGTTGACGCCGATCTTTGGACCAGACCTGTTGGAACGGGGCGACGAGTACAGCCAGCTTATCATGCCGGGCCTGCTGTGGTTGAGCCAGAACCAGGAGATGCTGGAGTTCTACCGGGAATACGAAGTCCGGGTACGCGTCTACGGCGACGCCCGGCGCTGCCTGGCCGGAACCGCTTATGCCTCGGCGCTCGATGCGTTTGACGAGATAACCCGGCTCACGGCCGGCCACCGGCGGCATCATTTGTTTTTTGGCGTGTGCGCCCACGACCCGGCCGAAAGTGTAGCCGAGATTGGTCTTCATTTTTACCAGGCCCACGGCCGCCTGCCTGACAAGAGAGAAATTGTGACAGCTTATTACGGCGAATACGTCGAGCCGGTTAGCTTTTTCATTGGCTTCGACCGGCCGGCGGCGTTTGACATGCCGCTGATTGCCACCGGCAGCGAGGACCTTTACTTCACCGTCAGCCCCTCGCCCTACCTGGAGGCCCGGACGCTGCGGGCCATCCTTTATGACCATCTCTACACCCGCCGTGTGAGCGAAAGTTACGACGACCTTCCGCCAGCGGCCTGGCAAACCCTGGCCTCTTTTTACAGGCTCAACCGGCACCACGTCCTGGGCCTCGGCCGCCGTTCGGACGATGGCAGCTTCTGGTATCCGCTGCCCCAGGTCAAACTCCCACCCCAACTGAAGAATGATAAGGAGATCACCTAGCCACACAAAGAAGGTTTACTCTAATTGACAGCGCCCGAGAGCGAGGAGGACGCCGATGATAAAGGTAGAGGAACAGACGCGTATTACTTTTTCCAGGAACAGGCCCTTGAATTATCGGGAAGAGGCCAAGGAGTTAATCAGATGCCTGAACCAAAGGATGGGACCCAGTTCCTATGACATCGCCTGGCTGGCCAGGCTGCAACGCCCCGACCATCAGGGCCCCCATTGGCCGCACCTGATTGACTGGCTGCTGGCCAACCAACACCCTGACGGGAGTTGGGGGGGCATGATCCTCTATTACCACGACCGGGTGATTTGCACCCTGGCCGCAGCCATTGCTCTACGCCATAGTGGCGAAGGTATCGCCGTGGAGAAAGCCATCAAGCGGGCCGAGTATTACCTCTGGCACCATTTGCACCTTCTCCACCGTGATCCCTTTGAGCTGGTTGGCTTTGAGCTGTTGTTTCCCAGCCTGCTGGCCGACGCGCAGACCATAGACCTGGACGTGCCCCGCCACACCTGTGGCTACGGTAAAATCCAGGCGGAAAAACTACGGCTCATCCCGTCCAGTATGCTCTATTCGCCACGCATCTCCACCGTCCACTCCCTGGAATTCCTGGGCAGGCGGGGAAACGTCAGCCAGATGAAGCATGCCCTGGCCAGCAACGGCTCGCTGGGCAACTCCCCGGCGGCCACAGCCTACTACCTTTCTTTATGCAACAGCAGCGACAGCCGGGCCTTGAGCTACCTGGAAGCTACTCAAGCGCACATGGAACACATTATCTACCTGTACCCTTTCCGCACCTTCGAACTGACCTGGGCCCTGAACAACCTGGCCTTCTCCGGGCTGCCCATTACTGAATTCGCCGGGCCGGACGTCTGGCAGCAGCTTCAGGCCGAATTGACTCCCCAGGGAATTGGACTGGACGAGACCTTTGGTATTCCTGACGGAGATATCACTTCCGTCACGACCCGGCTGTTGCTCCTGGCCGGCTACGACGTGGACCCGGCCATTCTGGCTCGCTTTGAAAATAAGGAAAAACACGTTTTCCGCACCTACGAGTACGAACGGAACATCAGCGTTGGCACCAATATGCACGCCCTGGAAGCCATTGAGCTATTGCCCAACAGTTATCCCAATCGCTACGAGGTCATCGAGGAAGTGATCGTCAAGCTGTTAGACAACCGTATCTTTAACACTTACTGGATTGACAAATGGCACATCTCCCCGTATTACGCCACGTCTCACGTGCTGGCCGGGTTGCTGCGCAACGGCGGCTACCTGGCCCACACCTGCCAGTATACCATTGACTGGCTGACCCACACGCAACGGCCGGATGGTTCCTGGGGATTTTACGAGACAGGCACGGCTGAGGAGACGGCCTACGCGCTGACGGCTTTGCTCCACTTTCACCAATACGAGCCGGTGGATACCGATATTTTGCACCGGGGCGCCGCCTACCTGGCCCGGACCTACCGGCCAGGCGATACGTCTTACCCCGAATTATGGATTGGCAAGTGCCTCTACACCTCTTACGACGTCGTGCGGGCTGCCATTCTGGCCGCGTTGATCCTCTATGAGGAAACGCTCGGTTGCCCTCCCTAATTTCATCAAACCCCGCAGGTCGGGGCACGAAACGTGCCCTCGGAGATTTGCGGAGTTTACCCTAATAGTAACAGTGTACTGTAGTCTAATTTTGTGTTAACATATTATACTAGTTATAGTGGTTGACTTTACGTGAGTGCCAACGTCGTGTTTGAAGTAGCCAGGGCCCTGCCAGGCAGGCTAAGGTGACAAAACCAGCCAATGATGGAATTCATTAGCCGACTCTTAGACGTTCCGTCTACCGATCCCGACGAAGCCCGTCGCGGCCGGCTTTTGAATATCCTCCTGTTCAGCACGGCGCTCATTACTCTCTTTGGCCTGATAGTTACCTTTGTTTACGACGTTTTGGGATTAGAGCCCGAAGCCGCCATCCTCTACCAGGGCGGCTTCGTGATGCTGGTTGGCCTGGCAGTTATCTATTTGATTAACCGTTACTGGTTAGGCTGGGTAGCCAGCAGCCTGTTTTTGCTCCTGTTTACCGCTGTCCTGGCTTTTGACGCGCCCGAGGAGGTTATCCAGGGTCGCAGCCTGTTCATGTTTGCCATTCCCATCCTGATGGCCAGTGTGCTGCTGCGCTCCTACGGCAGCTTTATCATAGCGGCCGTGATCGCCATCTTACACACGACCATTGCCATCACTAACGACTTCGTCCCCAATATTGTCGGGTCGCTGGCCTTCTTCGTTATTGCCCTCATCTCCTGGCTTTCGGCGCGCAGCTCGGAACGGGCCGTGGAAGATGTACGGCGCATCAACCAGGAGCTGGACGTGCGCGTTAACGAACGAACCCAGGACCTGGCAGTCGCTCTGGCCCGCGAGCACGCCGAATCCAGCCGCAATGAAGCCATCCTGGACGGGATTGCCGACGGCGTCATCGTCATTGATAACTACGAAAAAGCGATTATTGCCAATCCGGCGATTAGCCGTCTAATGGAAATATCGGCCGACGACATCGTCGGCCGCCACGTCAGCCAGTTGATGGCCGAAAAGGTGAACGAAGAAGATCAACATCTGATCCTGGCCTTACTCAAAGAGAAGGAGTTGGCCCGGCCGCCGCTGAAAATTGGTTGGGGCAACCGGACCCTGTCGGTTAGCTTTGCCCCCTTCCTGGCCGGCTACGAGGAGGCCGGCGGCATGGTGGCCGTTTTCCGCGACTTCACCCGCGAAGCAGAAATTGACCGGATGAAGAGCGACTTTGTGTCCATTGCCTCGCACGAGCTGCGTACCCCCCTGACCTCAATTAAGGGCTACATTGACCTGGTGTTGCAGGGCAGCGCCGGCCAGGTAAACCAGCAACAGGCCAGTTTCCTGCAAATCGCCAAGAACAACACCGACCGTTTGCACGAACTGGTGCGCGACCTCCTGGACCTGTCGCGCATTGAATCAGGCAAGATTGAATTGGAGGTTCAGTTGGTCAGCATGGCCGACCTCATTACGACGGCCGCCAGCGTCGTGCAAAAGCAGTTCGAGGAACGCGGCCTGACCCTCAGCCTGAACGTCCCACCCGATTTGCCCCGCGTTTTTGGCGACCCCAACCGCATTACCCAGATCCTCATTAACCTGTTCAGCAACGCCTACAAGTACACGCCCAGTGGTGGCGCCGTCGTTCGGGCCAGAGTCATCAAAAAGACGCTGGAGGTAGACATTACCGATACCGGCCTGGGTATCTCTCCCGAAGATCAGCAAAAGTTGTTTACCCGTTTCTTCCGGGCTGACGATCCGGCCGTCCGCCAACAGGCCGGTACCGGTCTGGGTCTTAACATCACCAGGTCACTGATTGAAATGCACGGAGGCGAAATCTGGCTCAAGAGCAAGCTGGGTGAAGGAACGACCGTCGGTTTCACGTTGCCCCTCCCAGAAGGTGTGGTCAAGGTCGGTAGAGCCCTTCGCAAGGGGCCGGCCGAGCTGGCTCCAGTCCGGGCCCTACACAAGGAAAGCAGCACGGCCACCGTTCTGGTTGTGGACGACGATCCCCAGATTGCCCAGCTTTTCGAACATCACCTGACTCAGGCCGGTTACCAGGTCCACGTGGTGACAAAAAGTCACGAGGTGATTGGGGCGGTCCACCGGTTGCAGCCGGACCTGGTCACCCTGGATTTGCTCATGGAAATAGACGGCTTGAGCATCCTGGACCAATTGAAATCAGACGCAGCCACGGCCGAGACACCAGTAGTTATTATCTCTGTCGTTCCCGACCCGGGGAAGGGTCTAACGCTGGGTGCGGCCGATTATCTGACCAAACCGGTCCGGGAAGAAGAGCTGCTGGGTTCTGTGCGCCGCGTGCTCCTCTCGGCCGATGGCCAGACCAACGGCAAAGTGCTGGTGGTGGACGACGACAAAGATATCGTTAACTGGCTCAAGCACGCTCTGTCCTACCACGGGTTTGACGTGACCACCGCTTACGACGGTTACCAGGCCCTGGAAGCTGTAGCGACCGATATACCTGACTTGATTCTGCTGGACATGCTTATGCCCCGCATGGACGGCCGGACGACTATTTACCGCCTGCGGGAGCAAGAACACAGCCGCCACATTCCGGTCATTGTCTTGTCGGCCAACCCGCCCAGCGACGAGGGGGAACGAATTCAGTTGTTGGGAGCGGGAGTCAGGGAATTTCTTAAGAAACCCATCGCCATCGAAGAAGTTGTGGCCGAAGTAGCCAGACACCTCAACCAACCGGCAGCGTAAGGGGGTCGTCGGCCGCTAACTCAACCACCTGAGTCCTGGCCACCTCTTGCCTGGCGGCCTGCATTTGATCCTCCAGGTAAACGACGGCCGGGACGAAGAGCGCGCCAACGCCCAGCGCGGTTGTTACGATGCCGCCGACCACAAACCAGATGCGGGGGCCAGTAAGGTCGGCCACCGGCCCGGCAATAATCAGCCCCAGGGGTGTAGCCGCCATGGCCATACTGCCGATGAGAGAGAAGACCCGCCCCTGCATATCTGGGGCAACGACTGCCTGGACCACAGCCAGCAGCGGGCCGTTGGTAATCGGGTTTGCGATTCCGACCATGAACATGGCCCCCACGGCCAGTGGAAAAGCTGACGCCGGAGCCAGGCCCACGATCATAATGAACAGGCCCAGGGCAATGAGCCCGGCGAGGGAGGTCAGGATGCGACGTTTGAAACCACCCCACACGCCCAGCAAAACCCCGCCAGCAACGACGCCAATGCCCCAGGCCGATTCTATCCAGCCCAGTTGCAAGGGGCCGCCCTGGAAATGTTCCGTTACCAGGATGGGCGTCAGCGAACTGGCCGGGTTAAGGACCATGTTGATCACTGTGGCCATGACCATGATCATGATCAGCCCCGGCCAGGCCCACACGTAGCGCAGCCCTTCACGCATATCGGACCAGAGAGATTTCCTGGCCGGTGCGCTGGTTCCGGCCGCTTCGGCGCCTCGCCGGGGTTGAGGTACGGCAATAAAGAGTAGCGGTAAAATGGCCAGGAGGGCCGTAACTACGTCTATGGCCAGGATGCCCTGGATGGGCAGGAAACCTAACAGAACGGCCCCCAGTGGAGCAGAGATAATGTTCAACCCACCTTGCAGCGTCTGGTTCAGCCCCTGGACACGGGCCAGGTGTTTTTCCGGGACCATTAACGACATCGAAGCGGTCATGGCCGGCCAGTGAAAGCTGCCGCCCAGCGCCCGGATAAACATGATCAGGTAGACGTGCCATATCTCGACTGCTTCTACCCAGAACAGGTAAGCCAGGCCGACCGTAGCCAGGGCAATGGCGCTGTCGGCGGCCAACATAATCAGCCGCCGGTTCCAGCGGTCTACCAGCGCCCCCACCAACGGACCTAACAGGACCTGGGGGATCAGCCCCACCAGGGAGGCCGTGGCCAGCACGGTGGCGGAGCCGGTTTTCTGGGTCAGCCACCATATCAGGGCAAATTGGACAAGCTGGCTGCCGAACAACGAAAAGGCCTGGCCAATCCAGATAATCATGAAAGAAGTCGTCCGCGGGGAGCGCTGAGCAGGTAGGTGGTCCATGAGATTCTCCCGTTCAGGTCACAGTCACCTTTAAATGACCATCACCCTTGGAATATTATTTTGTTGATAGTAAATATTCTCAACATTAGCATAAAATAATATTAGATTTCATGCCGTTTGTCAATACTTCTATCAAGAAAATAGATTATCATGTTAAGAAAAGTAATATCGCCATTAACTTTCTTGCGGCAACCCGGCCGGATCTCTAATAACTGCTTCACTCAGGTCGAAATACCGACCTGCTCCAGGAAGAAAGGTTGCTGGAACCTTGACTGCCCACCCAACCCTAGCGGCATTATTGGCACACCTTGACCGCCAGACATATACTCTGCCCGTGGTTACTTAGCCTCGCAATTACCAATTTATGGCGATTTCATCAGGAGAGTGTTAGCCAATGGTAAAGAACAGTATCTTGCTTGCCAGTGATGAGCCGATGTACAGCCGCTGGTGGCGCTTGTGCCTGGAGGAGGAAGGACTGCAGGTTGAAAGTTCTACCATCAAAGAGCTACTGAAGCGCCCGCCAACCGGGCCGTTTTACCTGGTCATTATTGATATTTATAGAACGTGGGACAAAGGGCTCAAACTCTGCGCCCAGTTGCACCCAGACAAGCGTGTCCCTACCCTGCTAATGACGTACATGTCTGCAGAGCCAGAGCAGCTAAAAGCTTACGAGGCTGGAGCAGATGATTGTATTATCAAACCTCTAACCCCTCCGCTATTCATAGCCAAGGTCAAGGCCTGGTTGCGTTGGATCCACCCCGAAGCTCTGGAGAGAAGAGACAGTCTCCAGGTGGACGGCTTTCACCTGGACGCGGCGCGGCGCATCCTCAAGACGGCCGATGGCGCTGCGGTCCGGCTCAGCAAGCTGGAATTTCGTTTATTGCACCTGCTGATGCGCCACCCCGGCCAGCCCTTGGATTGGCAGACCCTCATTGACCAGGTGTGGCCGCCCAACGTTGAGCACTCCCAGGCTGCGGTCAAGAACCTCGTCTATCATCTACGCCGCAAGATCGAGCCCGATCCCACCCGGCCACGTTACTTACAAAAAGAGGCCGACGCATACCTGTTCATGGGCGGCCGTTATCACCCGGCCGAGGAAGAAACTCAGTAGGGCACGATAGCCATGGGCACGATGCATCGTGCCCCTACAGATGTAAGCCGGTGCGTAGTTTGCCCAGCAGTGCCCCCAACCGTTTCTGCTCACCCTCTCCCCTGCCCCCAATCCGTAAATCCTGCAAATCCGCGTCCCCCTGCCCCTTGCCCCCCTGCTCCCCTGCCCCGCTTATGGGCTGTTAACAATTGGCTGCTACAATAAGCGCCCTGGGTAGAAATCACCAAGCAAAGCCGTGCAAGGAGAAAACAAGGATCAATGTCCAAGGTAGCCAACGTATACGACGTGACCGAGGCCACGTTTCAGCAAGAAGTAATTGAGCGGTCGCGAGAGATTCCTGTCGTGGTGGATTTTTGGGCCCCTTGGTGTGGCCCCTGCCACATGTTGGGGCCGATCCTGGAGCGGCTGGCCAACGAGCCAGGCAGCGGCTTTGTGCTGGCCAAGCTCAACGCAGATGAGAACCCCAACCTGTCTATGTGTTACCAGGTCCGGGGCATTCCGGCCGTCAAAGGGTTCGTAGACGGCAAAGTGGCGGCCGAATTTGTTGGTGCGCAGCCGGAGCCAATGGTCCGCCAATTCTTGAAGCGGCTCATTCCCAACGAAGCGGACCGTTTGCTGAAGTCAACCGAAGAACTACTGGCCGGGCATGAATGGGTCGAGGCGGAAAAGGCGTTGCGCCAGGTATTGGCCAAGCAGCCCGACCTGCCGGAAGCGCAGTTGGGCCTGGCCCGGGCGCTGTTAGGCCAGGGGAAGGGCCACGAAGCAGAAGAACTTCTGGAGGATCTGGCCAACGTGCCGGCCACGCTGGCCCGCGCCGAGCGGTTGCTGCCGCTGGCCCGTTACCTGAAGACCACATTGCAGGTGAGCCAGCCGGAAGCGTTGGAATTGACCCCGGCCGAGGCCCAGTACCGCCAGTCGGCCCGGCTGTTGGCCCAGGGCAAACCGGCCGCAGCCATGGACGGGCTCCTGGATGTCCTTCGCTACAACAGGCGCTACCGCGACGGCAAGGCCAAAGAGGCCTTGCTGGGCATTTTTGAACTACTCGGCGACAACGACCCCCTCACCAACCAATATCGCCGTGAGCTGGCTTCAGTCCTGTTTTAGTTAAGAAAAGAGGGGTGTACACCCCTCTTTTCTTAACCCTCAAATAGCCGGTCGCCCCGGTGCAGGCGGAAAGCAATCTGGTACGTCTGGCCCTGGGCGCGCATGGTGGGGGCATGGGCGGCCAGGTAACGGGCGGCCGCCACCAGGCTGTGAACGGCCGCCGGCGTTCCCTTGAGCAGCTCGTACTGGCGGAAGGCAGCTTCCACTGTCTGAATAGTGTGAAAATCGCGGTCCTCGCGCAACAGCAGCTTGCCCAAGAGCGCCAGCAGTCGCTCCGGCTGGCCGCCGGCGTACTGGTAAGCAGCGACTAATTCGCCGGCTTCGTTGACCTGCTGCTGTCGGTCCAGTAAGACGGGGAGTTCGGCCAGCAGGGTTTGGGGTTGGCGGTGGCCATTGGCTTCCGGCAGCCGGGCGGCCGGGACATTCAAGAAGCGGTCCAGGTACACACTCATGGCCGCGTCAAAGACACCCCGCAACAGCTCGGTCGAGGGCGCCCGGCGGATTCCTTGCTGGATGGCGTTGGCAAAGGTGAAGGTGTGCAGCGCCGTGTCCCAATCGCCGAATTCGTTGCTGGTGTGGAAGCGGGCGATCCGCAGCGCGGCGGCGTAAGTGACGGCCGAGGCCAGTTGCTCTTCCGTCGCCCCCTGGCGCAGCGCGTCCAGCAGGGCGGCGGCAATGGCCGCCGGATCTTCGCCCAGCAGGACTCGGACCAGTTCGTCCCGGCCGGACCAGTCGCCGCTTCGCCGGGCCCGCCCGGTCTCGAGGGCGGCCGGCAGGACCTCAAAACTCTCCTCCAGCAGGGCGATCAGGTCTATGGGGTTGCGCCAGGAATTGGACTCTTCCATCCGGTTGGCAGCGGCGTAACCCGGCACCAGGCTGGTTAAGGCCACTTCGGCCAGTTCCGGCTCCCAACCGGCCGTGTCCAACGCCTCGAAAGCTTTGTTGGTAAAGTCGGCTACGTGGCCAATCTGGATGTAGCGATGGTCGGTGGCGGCGGCAAAGAGCATATCGGCCAGTTGGCGATGGCCGGCCCCGGCGCGGACAGCCGAGATAATGCAGCGCTCCGCTCCCTCGTCGTCACGGACCTCGATAAAACGGCGGAACCAGCGCTTGAGCGTGGCCACGTCGGTCGGGTCGCCAGGTAGAGGCCGGACGGGGAAGCGGGGCGGCTGGCCGGCCGTATTGGCGGCGACGGCCGATAACCCGTGATAGAGGGCGCGCGGCCGGTCCTCGGCGTCCAAATAGGGCAGCATATTCATGAAGCAGGTCAGCATGGTCAGCCCCGGCCCCCAGCCGCCCTGGCGGTAGCGGACGCCAAACTCCAGGCCAATGCGGAACGGCTCGACCGGGTCGCCGTTCTCCAACAAGACAATGACGGCCTTGCCAATGACCAGCGACAGGTCTCGCTCCAGCCCTACCTCCAGCCGTTCCCGCTGGTGGGCACGGGGGTCGCCGTGGGCAGCCACGTCTATCCAGACCTCCCCGTCGCGAATATCTACGGGAAAACTGCGCACGTCGTCGGCAAACTGGTCAAACGTGCCGCCTGTCGCCAGATCAAAGCGGGCGTGGTGCCAGTGGCAGGTCAGGATGCCGTCCTGGACCGTGCCCCGGTCCAGGGGAAAGCCCATGTGCGGGCAGCGGTTGTCCACCGCGTACACCTGGCCGCCGGCGGCAAAGAGGGCGACGTTGTGGCCATTCAGGCGCACGGCCGTACAGCCGGCTGCCTGTACCTCTTCCAATTTTCCTGCGTAAATGTAATGCTCCGAAGACATTTTCACCTCCAAAATGGGCTTGGTTCACATTAGCTTTATAATTTGACGACAGACGCGTGTCCAGGGCGAAGCCTGGACCAGTGATAGATGACAATACTCTGCCTGACTCCTACTGTAGCCCTACTGGGCATCTCGTTGCTACCGGAAAAAGTCCAGATTGTCACCTGGTCAAAAGTACAGGAGGTTAGCGTGTTGTCGTCTAGCAGGCAGTGATAGCCGACTACCTGCACCTATACAACCTGAATCGGCGCAAGATGATAGAATAGTATGCTAGAGCAGACTAGGAAGGAAAAAATGGACCCAAACGAGTTGATTCCCTGGATTACCGGCGGCGGTGTGATTATTACGATTATCAGCGTGGCGGTGGGTACGCTCTGCACGCTGGTCTCGGTCCTCGGGCCGATTGCCGCGATCTTCTGGTTTATCCGCCACCAGGGCCAGAAGGCCAGCACCATCCGCCAGGCCAGCCAGAGCTGGCTCTCTACCACCGGCGTGATTGTCAAGTCGCGGGTAGAGGTCAGCGGTGGCGACCACGCCAGTGTCTCGCCCCACGTCGTCTACGAATACAGCGTCGGCGGGCAGACCTACCAGGGCAAGCAAATCCGCGCCGGCGACTCATACTTCAACATCACCAATTCTCGCCAGGCCTACGACACGGTAGATCGCTACCCTGCCGGCAATCAGGTGATCGTCTACTACAACCCGGCCAACCCGGCCGAGGCGGCTTTGGAGAGGTAATTAACTCAACTACAAGTGTGGCAATCGTCCTTACGACTGGCTCTGACGCGGCGCGATTGAAAGGAAAAGATTATGACAGACCAACCGATACTTTGGCGTAGACTGGACCGGCCGGGCCACGAGTCCGCCCGATTATTCTTCCAGGAATCGTCCTGGCGCCTAACCGGCACGGCCGTCTTTATGCACGACCAGCAACCTTGCCGGTTGGATTACCTGGTCGTCTGCGATGCGGAGTGGCAAACGGTGGCTGGCAAGGTGGCCGGTTGGGTCGGCCGGGAGACGGTTGAGATCGAGATCGCGGTTGACGCCGCTCGCCGCTGGTGGCTCAATGGAATGGAGCGCCCCGAGGTGGCCGGCTGCACCGATCTAGACCTGAACTTCAGCCCCTCCACCAATCTGCTGCCGATTCGCCGCCTGGAACTGGCGGCCGGGCAGCAGGCCGAGGTGCAGGCGGCCTGGCTGCGCTTCCCCAGCTTCACGCTCGAGCCGCTGCCGCAACTGTACCGCCGCCTGGATGCCTCCACCTACCGGTACGAGAGCGCCGGCGGCCGGTTTGTCGCCGAACTGGAGGTGAATGAAACAGGCTTCGTCACCCATTATCCAAAGTTCTGGCAAGTGGAGACGGCCGGCTGACGCCAGCTTGTAGCCGGCGCTTTTGGTTTACCTCCCCCGCAACTGCCACCGCCGGGCGGCGGTCACACCCAACAGGACCAGAAGAATAAAGCCGCCTAACCAGGTGAGGTTAATGGCCGGCCGGGTTAGACCACCGAGTGAAGTTAACGAGACACTGGTCGGATCATGCTCCGTTCGCTCAAACGCGCCGATGTCGCAAATAGCATGACCGTCGCCGTCGCCGTCAGCAGGCCGGTGTTCGCCACGCTGGTCTGTGATTGGACAGGTATCCGGGTCACCAATATCAATCGCTGGGCTCCCGGGCAAGAGGGCGTGAGTCCAGGTTGGGCCGCCATTGTTTTGTAGGGGGCCAAGAGGTAAGTCGCCGCTGAATGCTGCCCCACAACTACCGTTTCGTACCCAGTTGTCAATGCTGGCGACTATACTGCCAGAGTTCAGGCAGTTCCCAACATTCCGAGAACTTGCAAGAATTGTGTTGCTGAAATATAAAGTGGCCCCATTATAGAGATCAGAGGCAATGCCCCCTACATTATCATCCAGGGTACTGTTAACGATGGTCATCATACCGTAGTCGTTAGCTAAGCCGCCAGTTGTCAGATGGCTAAAATTATTGCTAATAGTGCTATTGATGATAGTGGCGGTGCCTCGATTGTTATAAATACCACCAGCAAAAAAGAAAGAGCTATTGCCAGTTAGTGTGCTGTCAAGGATTATTAACGTCCCCCCCAATTTATGATTCCGCTGTGATAACACTCCTTCAGAGTGCTTGCAATGACAGTTAATACACCGCCATTATTGTCAATACCGCTACAGCTACTGGCACAGTCGGGGCCATCGCCTAGGCCGTTGGTAATCACCAGGTGAGTGATGGTGACGGCCGCCCCACTACCTATCGTGAAAGTGTTGGTGGCGTAGCCCCCAGGACCATTAATAGTCAGATTAGTTACCGTGCTGCCATCAATGGTCAGTGTATCGGTGATGGGTGGTAATTCTATGAAATTCATCACAGTTATGCTGCTGTTCGCTGCCAGGTCAAAAGTAACCGTATCAGCCCCAGGTGTGTTGTTGGCGGCCAGGATGGCTTCACGCAGTGTACAGTGAACGGCGTCACAGGTGCCAATTACTCAATTACAACTGTCCATAATACACCCACGTATCGTACAAAAACGTCACCTGCCCGGAGAGCTGGCGCTGCTCAAAAATCTGGGCCAGCCCGGCGATCATTGGCTCGTAGTTGGGGTGGCCTGGCAGAGGGGTATAAGAAGAGGAGAGCAGGCGGCCTTTGAGACCTGCAAAATCAAACACCTGCTGGTTGTCGAATACGGCCGTCCGGTAGCCTCCTGGGGCAAAAAAGTGGGCCAGCACTTCTTCGTTGCTGACAGTGCTGTGCCGCACCCGGGCTACGTCCAGACCGTATTGTTTCAACAGGGCGTCGTAATCCCGCAAAAAAGGCGAGCCTTCCGGCCGCCACTGGTTCCAGGCCAGGACGACCCACCCGCCCGGTCGCAAAATCCGGCTAAATTCAACTCGCGCCGCTTCCCGATCAAACCAGTGGAACGCCTGCCCGGCTACTACCAGGTCCACGCTCTCGTCGTCCAGGGTGGTGGCTTCGGCCGTGGCGGCGACAGTGCGGAAATTGGGGTAGCCGGCCAGCAATAGTTCACCGGCCGCCCGCATCTCGTCGTTGGGCTCGACCCCATAAACCAGGTTGCCGTGCCCCAGGAACAGCCGGGCCAGGTTGCCTGTCCCCGACCCTACGTCGGCCACCACCGACTCCGGCGTTAACCCCACCTCCTGGCGCAGCAAGGCCAGAATAACCACCGGGTACGACGGCCGGTACTTAACATAATTCTCCACTCGATTTGAAAAGCGTTTCGTCGGTTCCGTCTCAGTTAAGTTCATCTCCTTCTACCCTTTCCCTGGCTCTAACCCTCGCTCAACAGCTCAATAAACTCCACCTGGTTGCCAAAGGGATCGCGAAACTCAAAGCGGTTGTAGCCGGGGATGGGAACAGATTCTTCAGGGTTAATACCGTGTGCAACCAGCCTGGCCCGCCAGGCGGCCAGGTCCGAGACGTGGTAGGCCAGATGGGCTTTTGTCGCCCGCCGGTCTACCCCGTCCTCTGTGCCGACGTGCAACTGCTGGTTGCCAACCTCTAACCAGAAGCCGCCCCGCCCTTGCAGCGATTCTGGCTTCTCAATCTCCGGTAGGCCCAACCCCCCACAATAAAAGTGGCGCGCGGCCGCCTCCTGGCCTTTGGGAATAGTAATTTGAGCGTGATGGAATCCGACTATTGTTGCCATAGCTTTAAATGCATCGAATTATCGCGAATTATCGCGGGAGTTTATGTCAACTTACCTGTTGTCAAATGAGGCGCATTTCTAGTTCGATTTCGTCCCGCAGTGGGATGCCGTCCAAGCCGATCAGGGGAATCTGCGGCTTCAATCGGCGAGACTCCTCCAGGGAGTTGGGATAGAGGGCGGCCAGGGTAAAACCGCGTCTCTGGTAAAAGCGCAATGCCGCCAGGTTGTCGTTGGTGGTAATCAGCCACAGCCGCCAGCAACCGGCCGCTCTGGCCGCCTCCTGAGCGGCAGCCAGCAAGGCCGTACCTATCCCCTGCCCCTCGGCCAGGCTGTTCAGGCTGATGATCTCGCACTCGTCTCCTTCCAGGCGGTAGGTCAGCAGGCCCACCGGCCGGCCCTGATCCAGGGCGACAAAACCCGGTAGCGCCGTGGCATCGTAGACCCGGCCGCGGGTTACAATCCGGTCGGCCGCCCCCCACTCGGCCGCCAGCAGCTCATTCGCCCAGGGGCGCTGTTGTTCATCCAGCGCGACGATTGATAATCCAGCCATTCTCGACTTTAGTGAAACCAACGTGGGGGTAATACTCCATTGCTTCCGGGGCGGCCAGCAGCAGCAACATGCTTTCTTCGCCAATGGCTTGCTGGACGCGGTCCATGATCGTCCGGCCGATCCCCTGGCGCTGGTAGTCACGGTCCACGGCCAGGTCGGACAGGTAACAGCAAAAGCTAAAGTCGGTCAGCGCCCGGCCGATCCCCACCAGCCGCTCCCCATCCCAGGCGGTAATGGTCAGGTTGGCGTTGTCCAGCATGCGCTGGATGCGCGGCAGGTCGCCCACCGGCCGGCGAATCCCCGACCGGCGAAACACCTCGGCCACCGCTTCGGCCGTGACCCGGTAGTTGGTGCGATAAACAATTTCCATAAGCCCTCCGTGGTGCAGTTCATATCGAATCTACCCCAGGAGGCTGCGCCGGTCAACAGGTATCAGGGCTATCGCTTTAGGCAGTCGAAAAGTAATCGCGAATGGCGCGAATGAACGAATGACGCGAATATTTTTTAATTAAAGTTCATTCGCGTCATTCGCCTATTCGCGTTATTCGCGATGATTAATGTTTTGAAACGATCTCAGGGTAAAATCAGATGCAAATCGCCAAACTCGTGCCAGAGGTAGCGCTCGCGCAGCGCCTCCTCGTAGGCCAGGGTCAGGTGCTCCCGGCCGGCCAGCGCCTCCAGCATGGCCAGGTGGCTGGCCTCCGGCTCGTGCAGCCCGGTCAGCAGGCCGTTGATCACCCGCAGGCCGCGCTGCGGGGTAATGACCAGATCCGTCCAGCCCTGGCCGGGTTGGACGAAGCCGGCCGCGTCGCCGACTGTCTCCAGGGCGCGCACGACCGTCGTACCGACGGCGACCACGCGCTGCCCACCAGCCCGGGCGGCGTTGACGAGGTCGGCCGTCACCGCCGGCACCCGGTAAAACTCCTCGTAAGGCGGTTCGTTCTTCTCCACGCTGGCTATGCCGGTGTGCAAAATGAGTGGCGCGACCAAAACTCCTTTGGCCACCAACCGGGTGAGCAGTTCCGGGGTAAAGGCTCGCCCGGCCGAAGGCATCTCGGCGCTGCCCATTTCCGTGGCGTAGACTGTCTGGTAATAGTCCAGCGGCCAGGGTTCCTTGACGTAATTGTAGCGAATCGGAAAACCATAGCGGTCCAAGTAGTCGAGCAGGCGGTTTGGCAATTCCAGGGTGGCCAGCCACAGGCGAGCCTGGCCCGGCTGGCCACCATAGGGGGCAATCAAGGTGGCCGACGCGCCGCCCGGCAGATGGAGGCGCTCGCCGGCCGTGGCCGCAAAAAAAGGCTCCGTTCCCTCCCGGCCCGTCCGGCGCAGTTCCACGGTCCACAAGTCGCTCGGCAAGCGGGTCGAGAGGTGCAGCTCCAGCGGCGTACCGTCGGCGCGGACCACCGGCAGCGCGGCCGGCAAGGTGCCGCTGGTGTTAATCACTAACACGTCGCCGGGGTCCAGGAAGGTAGGAAAGTCGCGGAACTGGGTGTGCAGCACCCGGTTATCGCTGCGGTAAGAGACCATCAACCGGACCTCGTCGCGGGCCAGCCCCCGGGCCTCTGGTGGCGTGCCGACTTCCAGCCCCGGCGGCAGGCTAAAGTCCAGCGCCTTCAGCCCCGGCGCCGGCCGGCGCGCCGGCAGAGAAGCCAGGATTGGGGAAGTAAAAGTGGACGTTTGTATCATGCCAATTCCTCTACCAGTTCGCGGGCGGCGTAGCGACCGCTGGGGTAATCGCCGGTTAGCAGGGCCAGGAAGCCAGGCACGCTTGTTTCCGGCAGCGGCCGGTCGCTAATGTCTTCGCCGGGGAACGCTTCCTGGTGCATCTGGGTGCGCATGTCGCCGGGGTCTACCCAGTACACCCGCCAGCCGGGGTTCTCGGCCGCCAGGATGGACGACAACTGTTCCAGGGCCGCCTTGCTGGAGCCGTAGCCGCCCCAGCCCTCGTATGGTTCCACGGCTGCGTCGCTGGTCACGTTGATAATCGTCGCCCCTGGCTTGAGCGCTCGTTTAACCGCCTGCAAGACGCCCAACGGAGCGACGACGTTAGCCCGGTAGACCTGTTCCAACAGCTCCAGCGGGTACTCCAGCAACTCCGGCTGAGGGCTGGGGCCTAGGATACTGGCGTTGTTAATGACTGCGTCCAGACCGCCCATAGCTCGGGCGGCCGTAACCAGCGCCCGGCGATGGGCCGCGTCGGTCACGTCGCCGGCAATGGCAATGACGTGTGTGTGCCGGGACAGCTCCTGGTAAGCGGCTTCCAACGCCGCCTGGCCCCGGGCGTTAATCAACAGATGCCAGCCCCGGCCGGCCAGCTCACGGGCCAGGGCCAGTCCCAATCCCCGCGACGCCCCGGTAATCAGGGCAGTTTGGTGCTGTTTGTCAATCATAGTTTTCTCCTTGTCAATAGCCGTCAACTGTAAGCCATAAGCTATCAGCCGTCTACCTTCATCGTATTGCTCATTACTTTACTATTAATTAGCGCTGGTTACATCGCGCAAGGGATCAGCCTGGTCTCAGGAAAAAGGACAGGTAGGCGACCTGTCCTTTAGTACAGTTTTTCGTAGATCCGGCCGGTGGGCGTTATACTAAATTGAGTTTCAACACAGTGAGTCTGGAGTTAGAGTGAGAGAATGGCTCGATCAGACGACTTGTATAGCCTGCCGGCCGATATACCCGTGCCTATAGACGACAAGGCCTGCGACCATTTGCCGGGGTTGCAACTTCCTTCTGTCTCGTTGCTCTCCACGGCCGGGCGGCTGGTGGACCTGGCCGGCCTGGCCGGCACGACCGTCGTCTACTGTTATCCCCGCACCGGCCTACCCGACCAGGGCCCGCCACCCGGCTGGGACCTGATCCCTGGGGCTCGCGGCTGCACTCCCCAGTCGTGTGCTTTTCGCGACCATTACCAGGAATTACAGGCGTTACAGGCGGCCGTCTTCGGTCTCAGCACCCAGGATACGGACTACCAGCGCGAGGCGGCCCAGCGGCTCCACCTACCCTTTGAGCTGTTGAGTGACGCTGGCCTGGCCTTTACCCGGGCTTTACAATTGCCCACCTTCGAAGCGGCCGGGATGGTTCTCATCAAGCGACTGACGCTCATCATTGACGACGGGCAAATTGTCAAAGTTTTTTACCCCGTTTTCCCCCCTGACCAGAACGCAGCCGAGGTCATTGAGTGGCTGGCTAAGGGTGAGGTTGTGTAGGAGTGTCGCGGTGTAGTAGCATATCCCGGCCTGGACCATTTTGCCGGCGACGAGGCGGTCTATCAGGCTTCTAGCAGCGCTGCCCGAGCCAGCCAGGCCAGGTTACGCGCTAAATCCTGGGCCAGCGCCTCTGGAGATGGTTGCGTCCCTGCCCCGGCCGCCACTTCCCTTGCCCACCAGGCTTGCAGCGCCGCCCGGTCGTGCTGGCCGTCCAGGCGCAGCAGCAGGCGGCGGGCGGTCTCGTCCAGGCTCACCCGCTCATGGCGCAGGTTGGTGACGCGCAGCCCGTTAGCCGCCTGCCAGCGGGCCAGGGCGCTGGCCACCGGCCGCTCGCCGGAAACCAGGACAAGAGGGGGCGCGTAGACGTGCAACTCGATCAGGCCGCCGCTGTAACCATAAGCCTGGAGCAGATTGGCGGCCAGGATGTGCTGTTCGCGGGCCAGGTCGGCCGCGCCAGGGTCGGGGAAACAGTCGGCGGCGGCCGTCCGGGCCAATTCGACAAAATGTACAGCCTGCGGTGAACGCCGGACCAGGTGTAAAAAAGCCGCCCTCGTCAGGGGGTGGTCGGTCGAAAAGACGGCTCCATCCAAGGCGCGAAAGCGAGCGACCTCCGGCTTGTCACTCTCGGCCGGCGCCGGCCGGGCCCGCGTGGCCAGCAGGAAATTGGCCAGTCGCTCCGGCCGGATGGCCCGGTCTACGTGGACCTCCCGGTGGCAGAGCAACGTCTGGCGAAAGGTACGGTTCTTGAGAAAGTCCATGTATTGCTCCAGCTCAACCGTATTTTTGGCCAGCCGGCGCAACCCGGCGACCACCGGCGGCGGGAAACGCCCCGGCATCACGTCCGCGAACTGCGCTTCCACCAGGTATTGCAAGCCGTGCGCGGCGGCGTGCTCGACAAACTGGTAAAAGTAGACTGGTTCGTTGATCTCTTCCAGTTCGTCGTGCAGCAACAAGGCGTCGCCGCTGGTCTGGCCCTCAGCCACTTTCTTCCGTAACATGTTGTGGTACGTTTCCAGGAAGCTGCCGAAGGCATTGTCGGCCGGCACGGCTTCGGTCAGGAAGGTCACCAGGGCCCGCGCTTCGGCCGCCCGGCGCTGGGGGTCGGCCACGTGGCGGGTGTGGTAGTGCATCATTTCCCGGACCATACCCAGCATGTGCCAGCCGGGGTAGACGTTGTAGCTAATGTAAGCTACCCCATTGGGAGCCAGGCGCTGCCGGCAGATAGCCAGCAACCTATCCCGCACCGGCCGGGGCGCCCAGGAATAGAGACCGTGGGCGATAATGTAGTCGAACCGGCCGAAGTCGGCGCCGAGGGCCGGTGACATCTCCAGGATATCCATTGCCTGCAGGGTCACATTCTTCAACCCCAGCGCCGCTACGGCCGCCTGGCCGTCGGCTATCTGGCGAACCGAGGCATCCAGCCCGACAAAATGGCTGCCCGGCAAGGTGTAGGCCATGGGAAGGAGATTGCCGCCTCCGGCGCAGCCCAGCTCCAGCACCCGGCACGCCTCCACCGGGGCCGGCTCCAGGCCCAACAGTCGAGCCAGCGCCGCCAGGCGGTCGGGATGCGTCTGGGTGTAAGAGAGACTGGGGTAAGGGGTCTGGTCGTAACTGGTGGCGGCCGCGTCAGGCATAGCGATTTTCCTTCTAGGCTCGGGCTTTCTTTTTGGCCCGTAGCTACTGTCGTTTATACTACATCTAGCTAAATCTGTGTTAATCTGTATTCATCGGTGGTTATGCAGTACGGTCTTAACGTCGTTACTCTTGGCGATTACGCCGACCCTCGCCTGGTCGTTCGGCTGGCCCAGGCCGCCGAATTAGCCGGCTGGCATGGGTTGTTTGTCTGGGACCACCTGGCTTTTGCCTGGGGTGTGCCCTCTGGCGATCCCTGGGTTATCCTGGCCGCCGTCGCTCTGGCGACGCAGCACCTCAAGGTGGGCACGGCCGTCACTCCACTCCCCCGCCGCCGGCCGCACATCCTGGCCAACACCATAGCCACCCTCGACCTGCTCAGCCAGGGTCGGGTGATCCTGGGCGTTGGTTTGGGCGGTGTCCCTGAAGAGTTCACCGCCTTTGGCGAAGCAGGTGACGCTCGGGAGCGAGCTGGCCGGCTCGACGAGGGGTTGGAGATTCTCAACCGCCTCTGGTCAGGCGAAAAAGTCACCTTACGGGGGCAGCACTATACTATCCAGGACGTGGCCCTGGCCCCGTTGCCCGTCCAGCGGCCGCGTGTCCCCGTGTGGGTGGGTGGCGATAGCCGGCCGGCGCTGCGCCGGGCCGCCCACTGGGATGGCTGGGTTGGCGGTGGCGACGACGAGCACGGCCAGATGATCAAATCGCCGGAACAGATCGCCGCGATTGTGGCCACCATCCGCCAACACCGTGTCTCTTCCCAACCCTTCGACGTGGCTCTGACCGGTGCCTCCCAACCCGGCGACAACGCCCTGGTCAGCGACTACGCCGCGGCCGGCGTCACCTGGTGGTTGGAATCGCTTCACGGTTACCGGGGGTCGTTTGAGGAGTTGGAAGCCCGCGTCTTGGCCGGTCCAACCAAAGTGGTTGGCGACAAGGACTGAGGGTCTGTTTCTATGTCCACTCACTCGTTTGCAGAGTTGCACGCGTACATGGCCGCCAACCTGGCCGCTCACGCCAGCACCCTGCAGGCCACTCATCCGACGATGACAGTCCGGGATGACCCCGACCTCCTGGTGGTAGATTCAGGGTTGCCGTGCGACACCTTTAACCTGGTCTGCCGAGCCCGTCTAAAGCCGGCGCAGGCCCAGGCGCGAATTGCCGAAGTCGTCGCTTACTTCCACCGGGTGGACCGCCCTTTTTCCTGGTGGGTTAGCCCTGGCGATTCTCCGCCGGAGCTGCCAGCGCTACTCACTGCCGCCGGGCTGATTGCGGCCGAATGCGAGACGGCTATGGCCATGGATCTGGACCACCTGCCGGCCGTGATGCTCCCCAGTAAACTCGCCATCCGGCAGGCAACAACCCCCCAAGGGCTGGCCGATTTCGGAGCCGTCATCGCCGACGACGGTGACCGGCTCGACCCCTGGGTGGTGGCCTTTTACCAGTTGGTGGTTGACCAGGTGCTGGCGGCCAAGTGCCCCTTGCGTTTTTACGTTGGCTACGTGGCCGGCCGGCCGGTGGCTTGCAGCGAATTGTGCCTGGCGGCCGGGGTGGCCGGTCTTTATTCGGTGGTCACGCTGGCCGGCGCCCGGCGGCGTGGCTATGGCACGGCCCTTACCGGTCATGCTCTGCGTGAGGCGAAGGCGGCCGGCTACACCACCGCCATCCTTCAGGCTTCGGCCGAGGGGCTGGGGCTCTACACCCGCCTGGGTTTTGCGCCGGCCGGCCAGATTACCGAGTTTAAACCGTGAACCATGTGCCGCCGCACTTTGCCCAGACCATCATCGAATTAGGTGGAGATACAGGCCTGGCCTGGCTGGAGCGCCTGCCGGAGCTTATCGCTGAGTGCGAGCGCCGCTGGTCGCTCCAGGTCCTGCCGCCGGTCGCCAACCTGTCCTACAACTACGTGGCTCCGGCCGTCCAGGCCGGCGCTACGCCGGTGATGCTGAAGTTGGGGTTGCCCAACCCCGAGCTATTAACAGAAATCGAGGCGCTGCGCCTTTACCAGGGGCAGGGTATGGCCCGGCTACTGGCGGCCGACCCAGAGCAGGGTATTCTCTTGCTGGAGCAGCTTAAGCCGGGGACGCCGCTCTCCCAACTAGGAGACGACGAGCAGGCCACGTCTATTGCCGCCGGGGTCATGCGCCAGTTGTGGCGGCCGCTCCCGCCCGGCCACCCTTTCCCCACCCTGGCTCGCTGGACGGCCGGCATCCAGCGCCTGCGGATCTACTACGATGGCGGTGTTGGCCCTTTTCCCGCTCACCTGGTCGAGATGGCTGAATCGCTGCGCCGGGAACTGCTCACCTCGGCCGGCGACATGGTTCTCCTGCACGGCGACCTGCACCACGACAACATCCTGGCTGCCACCCGCCAGCCCTGGCTGGCCATTGACCCTAAAGGGGTCGCCGGCGAGCCCGCCTACGAAACGTCCGTCTTATTGTACAACTCATTGCCCGATCCGCTCCAGGCGTCCGGGCTGGAACATCTCCTGGCCCGGCGGGTGGACCAACTGGCCGAAGAAGTAGAGCTGGACCGGCAACGCATCGTTGGCTGGGGGGTGGTCCAGGCAGTCCTGTCGGCCTGGTGGGGCATCGAGGATCACGGCCGCGTCTGGGACGAAACGCTGATCTGCGCCGAATACCTGGCCCGGCTTTAGACCACCAGCACCGGCCGGTCGGCCTGGAGGACAATCTGGTGGGCCAGGTCGTCCAGCAGGAAACGATCCCACCCCCTCCCCTGGTGTGCCCCAATTACCACCAGGTCGTAGTCGCCGCTTTTCGCCTCAGCCAGGATTTCGGGTACTACCAACCCGTGGCGGACTTTGGGCTGGAGACAGGCGCTTAACCGCTGCAATGCTTCCAGGTCGTTTTCCAGCCATTCACCTTCGGTCGTATGGCGGGCTATCAGCGTTTCGGCGTTGGCCGTCAGCAGCCAACCCGGCGCCGTGGGTGAAGTGGCGATTTGCGACATGACGTGCAGCACGGTCAACTCCTTAGCCAGCGCCAGCAAGGGAGTCAGGCGAGCTGTCAGGCGGTTGAGCAACGAGGGGTCCCGGCCGCCCTCACATACCAGGAAACGGCGCAGCGGGCCAGTCTTGTTCCGGGCGATCATGACCGGACAGGGCATGCGGGCAATCACATAATCGGCCGTCGGCCCCAGCAAGCGCCGGACCAGCCGGTGCAGCGGCCGTTCGCCGATGACAATCAGATCATAGCAGACCTCGGTGGCTTCCCGAACGATTTCCTCGGCCGGCCGACCGACCCGAACTCGCTTTTGCGCCCCGGTCAAGGCCGGGGCCATCAATACCGCCGCCCGGAGCAGGATGGCATTGGCCTGCTGCCGCTCGGTTTCATGTTTGATCACGGTCAGCAAGGTTGCTTGGCTATGAGTGGCCCGGACAACGCAAGCGCCCAGGCGAACGGCAACGTCGGAATGGGCAGCGCCACCGGTAGCAATGAGAATACGCACAGTTTCTCTGTTCCTGTTAAAAACAGTAAAAAAGTAGGACCAATTTCTACTTATCTGGCAACGAGCACCGGCCGGCCGGTCCAGGCCGGCAAAGACGCCGCCAGCTCGCCCATGAACCAGCGGTACAGGCGGCCAGGTGGCTCGGCCCCAATTACCACCAGATCATAGGCGGCGGCCGCCAGCTCCTGGCTTATCTGCCACGCTGCCGCGCCTTCACGGAGGCGCACCATACCCATGATTTCCTGGTTGCGTAGATCATTAAGCAGGCGATGAAGATGGGCGCCAGAGGCAATCTCCTCCGATAAAACTGTTTCCAACGCTACCGGGAGGCTATCGCTTAACCAGTACATGGTGGGTATAGGTGGTATGATGACCAGCACAGTCACGGCCGCCCCACTGGACCTGGCCAGGTGTAACACCCATTCAGTTGCCAGATCATCCGTCTCCTCGGACCGCAGAATGAGCAGAATTTTTTGCAGCGGCCAGCGTGCTTGCCGGACCACCAGGGTGGAAGTGGGCGCCTGGCGAATCACCCGGCGGCCGGGATTCCCAATCAGCCAGCGCTGCCAGAGCGGTAGCGTGGGCTCTTCAAAGAGGACCAAATCACAGCCGGCGACCGCTTCCTTGAGCTGGTCAGGGCGGCGTAACATGGTAACAGGCAGGTTGGTGGCCTGGCCGCCTAACTGCGCGGTCAGAGCCTCAGCATAGGCCAGGAAAGGGCGCGACGGTGGTTTCTGCAGGCTACACAAAAGCAAGCGCGGGGCTGGATCGTGGCCGTTCATAAGTTAACGGTCGCTTCTGCGCCGCAGCAGATCCGTACCCAGCACCAGGGCCAGCGACAGTAACCCCAGCACCAGGGCGGCGCTGTAGGCGCCTACGTACATGCGCTCGTCCAGGGCGCGGTAAATGTAAAGCGTGACCGTCTCCGTGCGTCCTATAACACCGCCGCCAATTACCAGGATCGCGCCGAACTCGCCCAGGGCGCGGGCGAAGGTCAAGATCACGCCATAAATAAAGCCCCACCGCAGGGCAGGCAGGGTAACGCGCCAGAATGTCTGCCAGCCGCTGGCCCCCAGGGTAGCAGCCGCCTGCTCTTGCTGGATGCCAAATGCTTCCAACACCGGCATTAACTCCCGGATCATAAAGGGCAGCGTCACAAACATCGTGGCCAAAATCATCCCCGGCAGGGCAAAGGCTACCTGAATGTCCAGCGCCGCCAGAACCGGCGCCAGCAAGCCGTTGCGGCCAAAGAGGAGCAGCAACATGTAGCCCACGACGACGGCCGAGACGGCAAAGGGCATATCAATCAGGCCATTGAGTATCTGCCGGCCGGGAAAGCGGTGTCGCACCAGCACCCAGGCCACCATAGTGCCGAAGACGGCGTGGACGATCACGGTGAGCAGGCTGATCAGCAGCGTTAGCCAGAAGGCCCTCAACACGTCAGGCTGGCTGAGAGCGGTAAAGATGGGTGGCAGGCCCTCCTGGAACGCGCCGGCCACCAGGGCGCCCAGCGGGGCCAGGATGAGAAAAGCGATGTAACCAACCACCAGGCTGATGAGCAGTCGCCGGCCCCAGAGGCCGCTACGCGACACCGGCCGGGTCATTGCCGTTACCGTTGTGTTCATGCCGTCTCCTTACGCGCCCGCTTCTGCAGCCAGTCCACCAGTTGCATCAGGCTAAAAGCAATGGCCACCATGACCACCGAGATCGCGCTGGCGCCCAGACGATTATCCGATTCCACCTCGCCCAGAACGTAAACGGCGGCCGTCTGGGAGAAAAACGGAATATTGCCGGCGACGATGACGATGGAGCCAAATTCGCCAATGGCCCGGGCAAAACTCAACAATGCCCCGCTGGCGACCGGCAGGAGGAGCGGTGGCAGCGTGACCCGCCGGAAAATGGTCCAGCCGCCGGCCCCCAGGGTAGCGGCCGCGTCCTCGTGCGCCCGGTCCAGGCCCAGCAGCACCGGCTGGACCGAGCGCACGACGAACGGAAAGGTGATAAAGAGCAGGGCCAGGACGATGCCGGGCGGAGCAAAGATAATGGACCACCCCAGTTCATCCTTCAGCCATCCCCCGATGGCCTGCTGTGGCCCATAGAGCACGACCAGCATGACGCCCGTGACCAACGCGGGAATAGCCAGCGGCAGGTCAATGATGGCATTGAGTATCGTCTGGCCGGGAAAGGAGTAGCGCACCAGGACGTAAGCGGTCAATGTTCCCATCATGGTGTTGATCACTGTCATCACGGCCGCCGTCCACAGCGTCAGCTTGAGGGCCTGCCAGGCGATGGGCAGGGAAACCTGATGCCATAGGCCTGCCAGCCCTTCCCGGAAACCATCCTGGACGATAACGAGCAAAGGGATGATGAGCAGGATGGCCAGGTAGGTGAGGGCGGCCCCCCGCACGGCCCAGGTTCCCCAGGGAACTGTGGGGGGCGCCCTCTTTTCCACTGCGCCTGGCTGCGTCTGGCTCACTGTACGCATTATTCTTGTTCCGCTAACCTGGCGACGTTAGCCACCGTCAGCGTGTAGATGCCGTTGTCGCCAAAGAAGGCCGGCGTGGCCTCCTGCCAGCCGCCGAACTGTTCGATGGTGAAGAGGTCTTCCAGCACCGGGTAGCGGTCGGCCGTGGCCTCAGCCACTTCTGGATCTACGGCCCGCAGGCCGAACTCGGCGAAGATTTCTTGGGCCTCTTTGGTGTAAAGGAACTCGACAAAAGCTTCGGCAACTTCGCGTGTGCCGTGCTCGTCCACGTAGGTGTCAATCACGGCCACCGGGTTCTCAATCAGGATGGACGAGCGCGGGATGGCCAGCTCATAGTCCTGGCCGCTCTGCTGGCCGACCAGGACTTCATTTTCGTAAGTGATAGCCACGTCGCCGACACCCGCTTCAAAATTAGTGATACTCTCACGAGCCGCCTTATCCATAACGGTGACGTTGTTGAGGACAGCCAGCAGGAATTGCTGGGCTGCCTCGTCATCGTCGGCCGGGACACCTTCGACAAAACCACGCTGAGCGGCGCCATAGAGGGCCAGGATATTCCACTGCGCGCCACCACTGCTCTTGGGGTTGGGCGTCAGGACCTCCACGCCGGGCTCGGCCAGGTCTGCCCAATCGTGGATCTCCAGGGGGTTGCCGTTACGCACGGCGAAGGCAACGACCGAGGTGCTGACCATGCCCTTGTAGGCATTGTTTTTCCAGTCGTGGGTGATCAGGCCGGCATCTGCGATACGGTTGATGTCGGCCTCTAACGATAGGGCGGCAATGTCAGCTTCAAACCCCTCCACGATGGCCCGTGATTGCGCGCCGGACCCCAGGTAGGACTCTTCAAAGACGACGTTCTGGCCACTCTCTTCCTTCCACTGGGCCTGGAAGAGGGGAATGATCTGGCCGTAGGCCTCGCGTGGCGTAGTGTAGGCGCCCAGAATCAAGGTCACGGTTTCGCCACTCTGGTCAGCGGCCGTGTTCGACGTATTGTCTGTCTCGGCCGGCGTCTGGCCGTTATCGTCGGCGCCTCCCGGGCTGGTAGAGGCCGGACCACAAGCGGCGAGCAGGCCAGACAACAGAACCAAAATGGTGCGGAATCGGACAAGTGGTTGCTTCATACACAGAATCTCCTTCAAAAAATAATCTCCTTCAGAATCGTGGTGCGGACCTTGGGCGCTCTCAGGAATGGCTCATATCTTATCCTCACGAAGGAGCGCACAATGAGAATGGGGTGATCGAGCGCCTGATTGAGCACCTGGCCGGTAACGCCGTCCAGCGTTAACTGCCTCTCGCGGTTCGTCAGGGGTGCTCCGAGCACCAGCAGGTCGTGTCCCCCCTCTTCCATCTCATGTACAATCTCTTCGGCCACCCGGCCGGTCCGGATGGTCAGGCGGGCCGGCACACCTAGCATCTCCAGGGTGCGGATTCCGCTCTCCAGGAAGCGACTCGTTTTCTCCTGGGCATGCGGCGAGGTAGCCGTTCTGGGCAGAATGGAGAGCAGGGTTGCCTCGGCTCCCAGGTGACGTAGCAGCCGGCCGGCAAACAGAACGTCCTCTTTGCCGGGTTCACCTGTAGCGATGCAGATAAGCGCCTTCTCCGGCAAGGCTTGCTCGCCTGGAACCAGCAGCAGGTGATGTTCGCCGGTCTGCAAGAAGGCCTCAACCGTCCGCGACCGGGTTTCGGGCGCGCCAGCCGGCAGCACGACCAGGTCAACCGGATGATGTTCGACCTCCTCAGCCACCGCTTCAGCCAGGTCGAGTGTCGTCGTTCGCGTTTCCAGCGCTGCCAGGCCACTGCCCAGTTGTTCCTTGGTTTCCTGCAAGTGGCGTTGCAGCGCTTCGCCTGTCAACCCATGACCCAACAGCGTCACCCGGCCGTGGCTCAAGCGCGCTATGGGATGGGCGATGGCCAAAGCCACCTGCGCCTCTGGTGAACCGTCGCTGGGAATGAGGAAGCGCAGACCGGGATGGGAAAGGGCGTGAATCTGCCGGACGCCGACCCAGACGAGCTGCCCCGGCTGAAGCGGGAAGCGGTTGGCCTGGTCTTGAGCGCGCGTGACTTCGATGGCCATCGCGTCGCGGCCGTAAGCAACCGGTGGGGCAATGGGCCGCACGCCACGGATCGGCGGCAGGCGCAGTCGAAGCCGCTCGTAAAAGCCGCCAAAGGTGATTTGCTCCACTTCGCCGCGGCCGAACGAGGGGCAATCTAGTTCTTCGACTGTGCCCGCCAGGGCTACGTCTTCCGGCCGGAACAATAGCTGCACCCGTTGGCTTCCATTCAGCAGGTGGAGATGCTCCGGCAGCGGAAAATGGTGCGGCCCTACCTGCACGCCACCGGGCGTTGCCTGGCCGACGAGCAAATTGGCCGTACCTAAGAAGGTGGCGACGAACTCCGTCTGCGGCTGCCGGTATAATTCTTCCGGTGCGCCAACTTCCAGCAGCCGGCCAAAGCTCATCACACCCAGGCGGTCAGCCAGTTCAAACGCTTCTTCCTGGTCGTGCGTAACGAGAATGGCGGCGATCCCCAGTTCCCTTTGAATGGCTTTTAAGGTGCGGCGTAGCTCAACGCGGATTTTGGCGTCGAGTGCGCCCAGGGGTTCGTCCAGCAGCAGCACGTCCGGCCGGTGGGCCAGGGCTCGGGCCAGGGCGACGCGTTGTTGCTGCCCGCCAGAAAGCTGGCGCGGCATCCGGTTGCCCAGCCCTGCCAGCCCAACCAGTTCCAGCAACTCGTCGCGCCGTATGCGCCGTTCGGCCGCGGCCACTTTGCGGACCCGCAGACCAAACTCGATATTGTCGGCTACGGTCATGTGCTGAAATAGGGCGTAGTGCTGAAAGACAAAGCCGACACGTCGCCCCTGGGTAGGTAGGTGGGTCACGTCGCGACCATGCAGCAACACCCGTCCCTGGTCAATAGCTACCAGACCGGCAATCATGGTCAAGATTGTCGTTTTGCCACTGCCGCTCGACCCCAGAAGAACGAAAAATTCGCCGTCAGCCACCTCCAGGGACACATTGTTGACAACTGGATGACTGTCATACCGTTTGGTCAAATTCTCCAGAATAATGGACATGATTCCTCTCCGCTGAGTGGTGCCTGGCACTGGGCAAAACACCTCTATTGGACTGGGCCACTCTGCCCAGTGCCAGGCACCTTAGCAAGCTTGCATTTAAGTTAACAGGCAAAGGTAACGGGGGTGGTTATCGGCCGGTAACAGACCGGTAACAGATTGGGTTAGTGGTTATTGGTCACTGGTCAATAACCGACGGATGGTTACTAAGGGGCGTCTGTTATGGCTCTGCCAGCACGTATCCTACGCCAGGGATGGTTTCAATGTAGGTTGGTTGCGAGGGGTTTGGCTCCAGCTTGTTGCGCAGGCGGTAAACTAATTGTTTTAACATCGTCCGGTCACCACCCTCGGCTCCCCACGCGATGCCGATGAGTTCTTCGGTCGAGACCACCTGGCCGGCGTTGAGCATCAGGACCTCGAGCAGGCGCGCCTCCAGCGGGGTCAGGCGAACCGGTGCCAGGCCCGTTCTATGGACCTCCAGCCGGGAACGGTCCAGTGTCAGGGTGGTCGTCTCCAGTGGACCAGACGTAAGGGTGACTCCAGCCCGGCGCAGCACAGCCCGTACTCGCGCCACCAACTGGTTTGGACTAAACGGCTTGACGACGTAATCATCTGCTCCCAGCTCTAACCCCTGCACGACAGCTTCATCGCCGCCACGGACACTGAGGATGATGATTGGCGTTTGCGCCTGGCTGCGAATCTGGCGGCAGACAGCCAGCCCGTCCAGCTTAGGTAAATTTAAATCCAGCACAATCAGGTCGGGCGCCTGCTCTTGCCAGACCTGGAGCGCGGCCAGCCCATCGTAAGCCATTACGACTTCGTAACCAGCCCGGCGCAAGGTAAAGGCCAGCACGTCGGAGAGAGCAAGGTCATCTTCAACAATGAGGATCTTCACAAAGAGGTTTCCTCCTGGTGCAAGGGCACTTCAAACCAGAAAATCGTCCCACCCCCCGGCCGGTCCTCCACGCCAATCCGACCGCCGTGGGTCTCAATGGTTGTTTTCACGACGTAAAGCCCCAGGCCAATGCCATATTGCTCCCCATCCCTGGCGTCCAGGCGGACAAAGCGGCGAAACAAGTTAACCTGATCGGCCGAGGAAATACCCGGCCCACGGTCAGCCACGGCTACCCGGAGGACATCATCCTTACCTTCTAGGTAGATATCAATCGGCTGGCCGATGGGGCTGTATTTGCTGGCGTTGCTCAACAGGTTAACCAGGACTTGGGTCAGGCGGCCCGGGTCAGCATTAACAGCCGGCAGCCCGGCCAACTCGTCCACGGAAACTGGCTGGTGGCGCCGCTCCAGCAGCGGCTGGACCACCCGGAGCGCATCGTGGACGATCTGTTTGAGGTCTACCGGCCGGCGGTGCAGGACGAAGCGCCCGGCCTCGATCGTGCTGCTTTCCAACAGGTTGTCAATCAACGTTTGTAGTCCGTGCAGACTCAAGTAGGTGGGTTTGAGTAGTTCGCGCATCTCGGCGGCCGACAGATCGGCCGCCTGGTCCATGAGCAGTTCCATCGAGGCGTTCAAGGTGCTCAGGGGAGTACGAAATTCGTGGGAAATATTGGCCAGGAAGTAAGAACGCAGGTGGTGAAGCGCTTCTTCCTGGGTGACGTCCCGCAAGACCAGGGCAACCTGTACGGTGTCCCCATTGGGTGGAACGAGCCGCGCCCCGGTAATAGCCAGGACCAGAGCTTTACCGGAACGGGTCAGTACGCCAACCTGGCGTTTGTCGCCGGGTGGTGGAATATGGTCCAGGAATTGTCCCTCACCCTCCTCGGCCAGCGGAAAGATGTCATTTACTTGCCGGCCCACAGCCTCTTCGCTGCGCCAACCAATCAGCGCCTCTACCCCCTGACTCAAGAAGGTTACGTAGCCCTGGGCGTCAAAAGTCACCACCCCTTCGACAATAGATTGAATCAGGGTGTTCAGCCAGTCCCGCGCCTGCGATCGCTCTTCCAGGGCGTGCAACATGCTGGCCTGGCTTTTGTGCAGCGCCGTAGCCAGCGTGCTGATTTCAATGGGGTCAGAAAACAGGGGGATGGGAACCATCAAGTCTCCCAGACTAACCTGCTCGGCCACGTCCGTCAATTGCTGCAAGGGTCTGGCCAACTGCCGGACGTACCACACCCCCAGGAGCGCCCCCAGGATAGCGACCAGGCTGGTGCTGGCGGCCAGAATCAGGAGCGCCTGGTTCTCGGCGGCGATCAAGTCGTTCACCGGCAGGGCCACCTCAGATAGCAGGACAGTGCGGCCGTCGCTGTCCGCCAGCGGGGAGTGGGTGACGTAATAACGCCGGCCGTCACTGCTAAGTACACCCCGGCCGGGCCGGCCGGCCGATAAATCAGGCACAGGTTCAGGCGATAAGCGTGATGGATCTGTCCCGGCGGGCAGGCTGCTGGCCAGGCGAGCGCCGTCTGGCAGCAAAATACTTTGTTCTACGCCGGTATCGGCCACCAGCCGGTCTAGAAAGCGTTCGTTTAGCCAGATGCCAACTACTGTCGTACCCAACGACCGGGCTGGCGTCTCGTCATCCACCGGCCAACTGGCCAGGAGAGCCGGCCGGCCGTCAACCAGTTCAAAACCAACAGAGAGAGGTTCAGGGCAGTCCGGCAGAGGCGCTTCACCGGCCACCGGCCGGTTGTCCAGGTTACAAAAGAACAGGATGTCCAGCTCGCTCTGTACCTGGAAATCTTGTAAATATGGGCCAAGCTCGGCCAGCACCTGTTCACGCGCCAGCCGTCTCAACGTTGGCCGCTCGGCAAGTACGGTCGCCAGGCTGGCCAGCCGCTCTTGCTCGGCCTGCAGCAGTGACAGGGTCGCCTGCTGGGCGTTGTCTAGCTGGGACCAGACCTGCCGCTCCAATTGGCTGCGCGTGACCCAGAAGGCAGGCACGCCGGCGCTGAAAGTTGTCAGCAGGATGAGCACAAACAACCCGACCACCAGCCGTGTCGAAAAGCTCCGGGCGTGGAAAAACATCCATCTAATTAACCAGGAACGACCTCTTTTGGCAACCTCTCAACCAGGTCGGCGACACGCTCCCGAATGAGAGCGGAAGCGCCGGCTAAATCCTGGCCGGGTGGAGGTATATCGCTCCAGTCAATGATCTTTTCCGGCCCAGGCACAACCAGTTGGCCAACGTCGCAGCCCAACGAAACGACCCAATCGGCCGTTGCCAGCTCATCGCCTGTCACCAGCCGGGGAGCGTAGCCGGAAACGTCCACTCCTTCAGCTCGGAGCAGCTCGACGACGGCCGGCGAAGGCGCGTCGTCCGGCTCGGTCCCGGCCGAGGTAATATGCCAATCAAGGCCATTGTGGGCGGCCAGTTGCCGGCAATAAGCGGCCGCCAGGATACTCTTGGCCGCACCGTGAGGACACAGGAATAAAATGGTTGGCCTCATTAGTTACCTTCGCGGGCCACTTGCAGCCGGCACCAGGCGTACAGCGCATCGTAGACGACGAATTGCTTCTCCAGGTTGGCCCGGTCGTCAGGCAAAATGAGGCTAAAACCACTGGCAATGGCCTCCAGACCGGGGGCAATCTCATCGGTGTAGAGATCCTCAGCAATGTCGGCCGCGTGGACGATTTTTGCCAGGCGCAACAGACCAGGGTCGGTCAGCCCATACTCTTTGATAATCGTCTCAAATGAGCATTTCCCGTCGTGGTGGCCAAGCACCACCCCTGGCGCATCAAAAGGAATAGCCCCCGTTTCGGCCGCTACCTTCTCGATCTGGCTCCGGGGCACGAACAAAAATTGCGCCTCCGAATCCACAAACCGCCGGATCAGCCAGGGGCAGGCCACCCGATCTACGTGTACGTGTGAACGCGTTATCCAGAGCATATGAGATATTCTCCTTTAAGAATATGAGGGGTGTGAGAGAAAACCAAGCTTTCTCTCACACCCCTACACCTCCACATCCTTCGGCCCGCGCCAGATATACCAGAGCATCCCGGCCAGGCCCAGGGCGGCGGCCGCGCCGAAGGTCCATTGAGGGGAGAGGTTCCACAACACCCCGCCCAGCAGCGGCCCGCCGGCTACGCTCAGGCCGCGCACCAGGTAATAGACCCCAACGACCTCGCCCCGCTGTGTCTCGCCGGCCAGGTCTACAATCATCGCCTTACGGGCCGGCTCACCAATTTCCCGCAGCCCGGCAAAGAGAAAGGCTATCACGAGGACAAGGGCTACGGAGAGCCCGGGAAAGAGGGGATAAGCGGCAAAAGTCAACGGGAAAAGAGTAAAAAAGCCAAAGGTCAGGGCAATGAACAGTCCCTGCCCCCACCGCTCGGCCAGCTTGCCGGCCGGGATATACAACAAAATGGCCGTCAGCATTTGCAGGCCGCGCAGGCTGCCGACGAACGCCGCCGTGGCTCCCAGGTTGGTGGTGGCGTAAACGACCAGCACACCGGCCGGCAGCCCCTCGGCCAGGCGGGCCAGGATGTCGCTGACCAGCAGCCGCTTCAGCCCCGGATGAAAGGCGCGAAAGGTGCGGCCGATACCCTGCGGCCGGGGCGGCCGGGCCAGGGGCTTCTCGCGGTAAAAGCGTTGCTGAAACACCAGCGCTCCGGCCGCCAAAGCAATGGTGACAAGCACGCCCAGATGAAACCCCTGGATAA
This sequence comes from Chloroflexota bacterium, assembly GCA_022616275.1. Taxonomy (GTDB): domain Bacteria; phylum Chloroflexota; class Anaerolineae; order Promineifilales; family Promineifilaceae. Next base: position 6,770 of record JAKEFB010000069.1, on the reverse strand, counting down.
CGCCGTAATGCAGCAACAGCCAGCCACCCACGGCCGGGGCAATGACTATCGGCACGCGCTTGAGAATAGACTGGACGCTGAAGCCAATTGTCCGGCGGCGTTGGGCCAGGTTGTCGCCAATGACGGAGAAGGTCGCCGGCAGGCTCATGCTACTCCAGGCAGCCACAAACAGTGTGCCGACCAGGAATAGGCTCCAGTGGCGGCTGACCAGGTAAAGGATGTAGCCCAGGATGGCCAGCAGGTTAAAGAGCACCAGCGCCCGCCGCTGCCCTAAGCGATCGGCCAGGATGCCGCCGGGATATTGGTAAATGGCGTCCAGCAAATCCTTCAGTGCCTGGTAGCCGGTCCAGACAAAGACGCCGGTCCCTAAGGCCTCCAGGTACTTGGGGACAAAGCTGCTCCACAACTCCTCGCCCAGCCCCAACAACACCAGGGCCACTAACAGAACGGAGATGTTCCGCTTCAGACCGAAGAAGGCGCGCAGGCGGCTTACCCTCGAGGCAGGCGCTTCGTTCACGGCCCTATCCTCCAAACAGCAGAAGCCCCAGCAACCCGGCGCCCAACACAATGCCAGCTACTGCTGCTTTCGCCTTCCACAGATAAATGGCCAGCAGCGCCAGGGTAAAGATAATCAGTGCTGGTAGGGAGGTAATCCCTTCCTGAAAGAGCACGACCGTGGTTGCCGCAATGAGCCCTACAACACCGGCCGTCACTCCATTCAGGAAGGTATGGACCGATGGGTTTTGGACCACGCGTTCCAGGTAGTCGTGGCCAACCAAAGTAAATGAGAAAGCCGGCAGGAAGATGCCCAAGGTCATGGCCAGCGCTCCCAGCGGGCCACCACCAACGTAACCAACGAACGTGGAGAAAATGATCAGTGGCGCTGGTAGAATCCCCGATAAGGCCAGACCATTCAGGAACTGCGCATTCGTCATCCACCCTCCGACCAGCACCGCATCGCGCTGCAAGAAGGGAATCACCGTGTACGCGCCGCCAAAGGTGAGCAGACCGGCCCGGAGTCCAGAGAACAGCAATTGTGAGATGGATGCCGTTCCGGATGCAGCCGTACCAACCGGTTGGGCGGCTGCCTCTGCACCGTATGGGGTCAACGTGACGGCGGCTACCAAAAATACCGCCTCCAGGGCCACAGCCGCTAGCGCCAGTTTCCGCTTGACGAGCACATACGTCAGACCTGCAACAATCAGGATCAGGGCGAAATGCACTCTCCACAGCTCTGCGGCGAGCGCGACAGTGGCAATGCCAAACAGCCAGCCATCGGTAAGCGCATGCCCACCGATGCGATGTACCGCCCGGACGATGACCGCCACAACCGCCGCCTGAAAGCCAAAGAAGATAGCCTGAAAGATAGCTGAGTTGATGCCAAACGTAAGGTAAAACCAGGATAGGATAAACATGAGCACAAAGCCAGGCAACATAAAACCCAGGCCACCAAGTAATCCCCCCAGCCGGCCCCTGGCCAGCATCCCAAAGTAGACGCATAGCTCGTGCGCTTCCGGCCCTGGTAAAATCTGGTAGACAGCCAGCGTGCGATTGAACCGCTCGCGGGAAATCCAGCCCTCCTCCTCGACCAGCTCACGCTGGATCATGGCAATCTGGGCGACTGGCCCTCCCCAGGCCAGAAACCCAAACCGTAGGAAGCGCAGGAAGAGACGTCCATAGGGCTCCTTGGGCGGCTCTTTGGTATCGTTTTGAGTGCCGATCCTATTTTGGACCTCAACATCCACCGTCATGTTGTACCTCTGTCTGGCATCAGATGAATTAAACGGTCGGTAGCTCTATGGCTTCTCGTCTACTATTCTCGTTCCTGGCCAGTAGTAGAATGACTGTTTGTCGCCTCATCCTGTGGTTGCGCCATGCCTGGAACCTGGGTCGCCAGGGCCTTGTAGAGTCCCTCAAACAGCGCGATCCCGCGTGTTTCCAATTCAGCATCGGACACATCGGCTAGATACCAGCCTCTCAAGACGGCGTCAACCCCAGATGTTTCCGGTCGTTGGTAGCGACCATCGCGCAGGTCAATCTCATGCACGATCTCTGCCAGGAAAGACAGCCCTACTTCATCCAGAGTGAAAGCACGGAGCATCACCTCGAAGGTACAGAGATTCCCCTGGTGGCTGAACTCCCCCTCATTCATATCAAAAGCAATTTCGCCCGGCTCCGGCCGTTGGGCGTAACGAATCACGGCCCTGGGGTTAAGGTAGCGGCGGATCAGCCAGGCGCAGGCCAGGCGATCTACATGAGGCCGCGGCCGGGTCACCCACCGCTTGTCCCGGTAGCGGGCCACGGTCGCCGGAGCAATAACCGGGACTGGCGAGCCGGCCGGGGCCAGTCGCTGCGCCAGCCGCTCCAGTTGTCCCGCCACCAACGGCCCCTGCGGCGAGTGAAAGTAGTCCACGCGGGCAATCTCCGCGTACTGCCTTTGTATCTTGTCCAGGGCGCTCTGCAACGTGGCCGGGTCATCGCTGGCCGCCACCTGCCGCTCCAGTTCGTCCAGTTGCTCAGTCACGGCCGCGTACTCTTCCTGTCGGGCCTGGTTAAAGAGCGAGGCCAGTTGGCCCTCGTCTAAACCCTCGAACTGCTGGACGTGCATCACCAACGCTTCCCCCCCGGCTTGCGTCATCTCCCGGGCCAGCCATTGGAAAGCCTCCAGGCACTCGTCGCGACTGGGAAGAATGTAGGCATTGCCGGTTGGCGAGATGGCCCCCAGCCGGCGTAGCCGCCGCCACAAGGTCACGCGCGGGGTGGAACTGGAACCGGAGGGAAGAGAATAGGAAAAAACGACCCACTGCATACAGCTAATCGTAACATATATTTCAACTAATGCAATAGGTGTTTCAAATCATGTGCGGCTTGGTGGCAAGTTAAAACGAGCAAAGAGTGCAGGGTTGACGAAGGTGGTCACATCAGCAATCTGCTGCCCACGAATGGTTAACACTTGAATGGCAGAAGCGTCGTATAGCCCCTTCCCCGGCTCATATTGATAGAGGCCAAAGGCTGGCTGAGCATTAGCCCGGCTCGGCTGCAAGCGCCATCGCTGGCGCCCTTCCTGTATAAAAAGTGTGGTTGTGAGAAAGATGTGAATAGCCTCTCGTCCCCAATACCAGGAGGGCGAAGGCGGCATGGCAAAGGTGGCGTCTTCCTGGAGCAGAGCCACCAGGCTATTGACATCGGCCGTTTCCCAGGCCTGCATATACCTATCAAGCACTTGTTGAGTTGGTAGGTCAGCCTGCATTTCTTGAAGGATGTCGGTTTCACTGCGGTGATAGTAACGCTTGCGCAAGGTACTCCGGGCTCGATGGAGTGCGCTGTTAGCGGCGGGTAAGGTCATACCCAAATGCCCGGCAACTTCTTTCACCGGCCAGGCTAATACATCACACAATAGCAGGACAGCCCGTTGGCGCGGCGGCAAGCTTTGCAGGGCCACCAAAAAAGCCAGGCGGATGCTCTCCTGCTGGCTGTAACGGGATTCAGGATTGGGGGCTATGTTGGGTAGCAGGCTGTCTGGATACGGTTCAAGCCACAGAAACGCTTCGGTAGTGGGCACATGGGGTTCATGAGGGTCGGCCGGTAGATGGGCAACAGGCGGCAAGGTGCGGCGAGAGCGTTTGTCGAGCACATCCAAACAGGCATTGGTGGCGATTTTGTATAGCCAGGCTCGGAAAGAAATATGAGTGACGAATGTATCGAGAGACCGCCAGGCCCGCAACAGAGTCTCTTGGACCAGGTCTTCAGCGTCCTCCAGGGAACCCAGCATCCGGTAACAGTGTACTTGCAATTCGGCACGGTATGGTTCTGTGAGTTGGCTAAAGTGATAGGCGTCACCATGACGGGCAGCAGTTAGATGAGCAAGTTCATGCGGGCTGGGCATCTAGCTTCTCGATTCGGAATGAAGTCTGTAAATTGCCTGATAAAGACCGCACAATTTTAACACTCCGTTCCGTTATATATAGTAAATCCAGATTTTAAGGAGTGTTACCATGTCGGAAGGAAATAAGGCAATTGTAAGGACGTTTGAAAACGAATTCAAGAATAAAGCCAACCTGGACATCGTTGACCAGTTGATGGCAGATACGTTTGTTCATCACGCACCTATACCTGGGGTTCCCCCAGGGCGGGAAGGGCTGAAACAAATCGGGCAAATCGTTTTCGGCCACTTTGCGGACGTGTCTGTCTCTATTATTCACTTAATCGGGGAAGGTGACTTGGTTTGCAGTCGGATTACGGCTAACGCCGTGCGCAAGAGTAATAATGAAGCGGTAAGCTGGACTGAAAATCATTTCTATCAGTTAAAAGACGGCAAAATCGCTGAATGGTGGGGCGAGGGTGGCCCGCCCTTAGGGTAATTATTTCGTGAGTGCGGCAGACCGCTGCGAACGTCAACGTATTGGGGTTACTTAGTTATCTGCGGCTAGTGTCCGGGCCAGGCGCTCGGCAATGGGGTCAATCTGTCTATCAATGGCCTTTCTCAAATCAAGCGCTGGGTCCTGAAACAGCTCATGCCATAAGGCGTCAATAGCCCCGATTAACTTCTCTTCGACCAGCCCCCAGAGGTAAAGGCTCTTAAAGCAACGCCCCGTCAGCAGGCTCTGGCGAATCACCTGGTAACGCGGATCGGTGGAAAACGGCGGCTCCCCGAGCACGTCCAGCCGGGCTGGCAACAATCCTATCTGGCGCACCACGTTGGCCTGCACCTGGTAATCGGTCAGATATTTCACCAGCCGCACGGCCGCCTGGGGATGGCGGCTGTACTTCCATACGACCAGGTTGGATCCGCCGACATAAGGAACAAGCGGCAGGACAGTCATCCCCAGGTTGTCAACGACCACGGCCGCGGCCTGTCCATTGGCCACTCCACTTAAAATCCAGTAACCGCCAATAGTTCCCGTCGCCTCTCCTCTCAAGAACATAGCGCTGGATTCGTCGTCCGTCAGGTTGTAGGCTTGGGGAGGCATGTAAGGGAACTGGTAGGTGAAATAGTTGTAAATCCCTTCCTTGGCCGCCGGTTCGTGGAAACGGGGCCGCCGGCCGTCGTCGCTCATAAAATGGCCGCCGGCGTCCCACACCCAGGAAGCCACGTTGTGAATAATGGTCGAGGTCCGGTGTGTTGCCGCAACCCAGGGAACAGCCACGCCCGCGGCCTGCAACCGGCCGAGGGTAGACTGCATCTTCGGCCTGGTAAAGGCCGTTGCCTCGTCAATCCCGTGCGCTGCCAGAACGTCGCGACGGTAAAAAACACTGCGGGCATCGGCCATCCAGGGAATAGAGTAGATCTGGCCGCCGGGCATGGCCCCGCTTTCCCAGGAGGCCGGGATAAAGGTAGCAAAGTCCAGATTAGCTACCTCCGCCGCCGCAAACGGCCGCAGCGCATCCATGGCCGCGAAGCTGCTCAACCAGGTGGTGCCGATTTCAGAAACGTCAGGGCTGTGTTTGGAGAGGGCAAAGCTGACCAACTCGCTACGCCCTGTCTCCCAGGCTAGATAACGCAGATGCACACGAACATCGTTCTCTGCTTCAAAAGCGTGCAATGCCTCCTGCAGCAAAGGATGGGGACCGGGCCCATGCGACATGAGGGAAAGTTCAAGTTCGATCATGTATACTTTTAGCGGCGACATTCTACCACAAAAAACCGCTGTTAACACTCTGTTAACAACCGTCTTGCCTGATTCCGGTTCCCTGCACTATCATCGTAAGCGAGCCTTCGGGAGGTTTGAAACCTGGCAGAAGTTCAACCTCTACAAGGTTAACGATGATGGAAACAAACGGCCGCCTTACAGGAACACGGTATTACCTGCAGGTACACTGGCCTACCTACCTTTTTGGCTATGGAGGCGGGGCACTGCTGTTACTGGCCCTGGTCGGGCTTAGCCTGGTGTGGGGCCGGTGGGTTGTTATTCCCCTGGTCATGGCCGGCCTGATGCTCCTGAGTTACTTCTGCCTTACTTCCTTGTGGGCCGCCCACCGGCTCTACGACAACAACGCCCTGCGGGACACCGTCTTCGACACAGGCAATCTCGGGCCGGAAGATAACTTCGTCCACGTCAGCCTCGGCCTGCGCCGCACGGCCGTCCGCTTCAGCCGTCGCCTGACCAGTGGCCAGGTGACGGTAGTCGAGGTCTACAATCCCCAATTGGCCCCCGGCCGGGACTTGGCCCGCGCTCATCGTCAGGCGCCCCCTCCCCCCGACGATCCGCGCCTAGCCTGGCGGGAAGGCCAGATTACTCTGTTGCCCCTGCCCGATAGTAGCACCCCGGCCGTGACTGTCAGCCAGGCACTGTCCGAATTGTGGCAACACGGCGACCGGCTCTGCCTGCTCAGGGAGATTTACCGTATCCTGGCTCCCGGCGGCCGGCTGCTGTTGGTCGAGCGGGTACGCACCCCCACCAACTGGTTGGTGATGGGGCCGGCGGCCATAAACCTGCCACCGGCCGACTATTGGCGCCAGTTGCTGGTCGAAGCCGGCTTCCAGATTAAGAAGGAGAGGACTCTCTTCGACCTCGTCATCTGCTTCCGGGCCGACAAACCCCTGCCCGGCCAGGCCCGCCAGTTGGTTTTCGACTTTTAATCCACAGATTACACAGATGTAAAACCCATTTTGTGGAATTCAATGGAATAACCGATCAACCAATAACCAATTACTCAATTACTCAATTACCATCAATACCTTCGCCAAAATAAGGCAAGGAGGGCCGTTGTGGAGTAGAGTTGTGTTGTCCAAGACACAAACTCAACACCACAACAGGCCCACGAATGTT
>JAKEFB010000068.1 GCA_022616275.1 Chloroflexota bacterium | reverse complement strand
TACAAAGCAGGCAGCAGAAAAGTTGCAATCCGAGTAAAAACATCGGCCGGGTTGGATTAAAAGCTCAAGCGGCCAGTTCAAAGCGAGTGCTCATAATGTACTGGATTGGCTGGGCGTCGTTGCTCCACTCGTGATACAGGCAGAGAATGGGGCCATCGCTGAGTTGAACCACGCTGGGGTAGCCGATGTGCTGGTACAGGCCGGGGTTGCGCCAATCAATCGCGCCGCGCCGCATGCGCCCACTGGCAGGGTCCATCAGGGTCGAGGCCGGCTGGTCGACCTCGTGCCGGCCCGGCACGCCGCCCTCGCGGATCACAAATTCATTCTTCACGTCCCATGTTAGCCCATCTTCTGAGATGAGGCCGCGCACGCCGTAAGGAGGCCGCCGGTAGCCATAGACCATCAGATAGCGGCCATCCTGCAACGGCGTCAGTTCCGCCGGGTAGCCCCAGATGTTCGTCCACTTTGGCGGCATCCATGAAAAGCCATCATCCTCCGAGACGACCATCACCATGTTTTTCGCATCGCCGCTGGGATTGACATGGGTGCGCAGGAAGGAAACCAGTCGGCCATCCTTCAATCGCAGCAGGGCGGGTTCTTCGTAGTCAATGATGCTGGCCGGGTCGTAGGCCAGGGTTGAGTAGTATTCCCAATTCTCGCCGTTGTCGTCGGAGCGGAGCAAGGCGGAGCGGGTGCTTTCGTGCTCCCCTTCTTCGCCATAGCCCCGGATGCGCCCATACACGCCCAGCAGGATAGACCCATTCGGTAACTGCCAGCAGCCCAGCCGGCAGCCGGCGTGTTTGAGCGGGCGAGCGTTCACTGGGATCGGCTCGCCCCAGGTGTGTCCGCCATCTGTTGATTTCAACACATACGTCCCCAGCCAGCCCGTCAAGCGATAGGCCCAGGTCCAATCGCCCCATTCGTCAGTCAATGGCTCCGAACTCCACGAAGGCTGTTCCGGCTTGACGCCGCGCTTGAAATAACCGCACATAGTCAGGTTGACCAGCAGGCTGCCATCTACCAATTCGGCGATGCCGCAATCCCAGTTGCCGGTGGTCGAGGTGTAGGGCAAAACGACTTGCCGCGAGTCCCACGTCTGGCCGCCATCTTTGGAGCGGATCAACACCGTCTGCCCGGTATCATGGTGATAGGGGAAGCGTTCTTCGTTGTAGACCGCTACCACCTCCCCATTCCTGAGCTGCTTGACGTTGGCCTGGTTATAGCAGTGCGCCAGCGTTGGGTCTTTATTCACCAGTTGATGGCTTATGTTCTTGATTTGGGTCATCACTTTTATCTACTCTGAAAATGGGAACTCGCAGGGGCAAGTTTCCAAATTTTTTCATTTGACATTCCCCCGTCTACCGTCTACTGTCTACCGTCTACTCATCAGCCTTTAATTCCGGCGCGGGTGACGCCCTGGATAAAGTAATTCTGGAGTAGGATGAAAATCAGCAGGCTGGGGAGACTCAAGAGCGTCACGCCGGCCATGCCCGGGCCAAAGCCCTGGATCTGGGTATGGGCGCCGATGACCGGGGCAAATTGAGCCATGCCCACCGGCAAGGTCTTCATTTCTTCGTCGAAGACGATCAACAGTGGCCAGAGGTAAGCGTTCCAGTTAGTGGTAAAAAGCAGAATGGTCGCGGCGATGGTCGGCGCCTGGGCCAGAGGAAAGGCAATCCGCCAGAAGATGCCAAAGCGGCTGGCCCCATCAATCGTGGCCGCCTCCTCCAATTCCTGCGGTAGGCCCATGAAGAACTGGCGAAAGATGTACACGCTGAAGACACTGGCGATGGAGGGCAAGATGATGGCCAGGTAGTTATTGGTCAGCCCGATTTTCAAGAAAGCAATGTACAGGGGCACAATAGACATCTCGGTGGGAATCATCAACGAGGCCAATAAAACCCCGAACAGCACGCCCCGGCCGGGGAAGTTCAACCGGGCCAGGGCGTAACCGGCCATCGCCCCCAGCATGACGCCGAGGGCCGTGGCCACTACGGCCACAATCAGGCTGTTGAGCATCCAGCGGGCAACCGGCTGCTCAAAGACTTTGAGGTAATTGTCGAGGACAACCGTGCGCGGCAACCACTCAATGTGGCGGGTCATTACTTGGTCGGGCGGTTTCAGCGAGGTGCTGACCATCCACACAAAGGGGGCGGCCCATACAAGGACCATCACCATCCCCAGCAGCCACAGCGGTATGTCTACCCAACTCATGTGGCGCACCCGCAAGAAGCGGTGGATTTTAATTGTCATTGTGATCATCACTCACTCTCCCGAATCAACCGTTGTTGGAGAAAGGTGACCATCAGAATGACCGTGAATAGCATGAGCGACAGAGCGGCCGCGTAGCCCAGCCGGTATTTAATGATGCCAAAATTGTAGATGTAATGGATCACCGAGGTTGATGCGCTGGCTGGCCCGCCGTTGGTCATGACATGCACCTGGCTAAAAATCCGCAGGGTGGAGATGAGTTGCAGGGTAATGACCATGCTGATCGTGGGCCGAATCATGGGCAAGACTACGTACCAGAGGGTCTGAAAGCGGTTCGCGCCGTCAATCGCCGCCGCCTCGCGCACTTCGCTGTCCACCTCTTGCAGCGCGGCCAGAAACAGCACAAAGGCCAGTCCCAAATCCCACCAGATGGAGGCGATGCTGATGCCGACGAGTGACCAGTCGGTGCTGGTTAGCCAGGGAATCGTCACACCCAGATACTGATTGATCAGGCCGAACTGGGTATCGAGGATCCACACCCAGACCAGGCCAATGACCGTGGCCGAGACAACATTGGGGGCATAGAAAGCCGTCCGCGCCAGGAGAAAACCCGGCCAGCGCTGGTTGACAAAAATAGCAAAGATAAAGCCCAAAATCGCCACGCTGGGCACGATAATCACGCCATACCAGAGCGTGTTCAAAAAGGCCTTGCCCACCAGCTCCTCGGACAAGGCTTCCTCAAAATTTTTCAAGCCCACCCATTCCGGCGCGCCGAGGATACCCCAGTCGGTAAAGGCCACATAAACGCCGAATAGGATGGCCCCGGCGGTGAACAGGAGAAACGGGACCAAAAACGGCGCCAGAAAGAAGTAGGCCGACCAGTCAATGGGCCGGCCCTTCCACCGGGCTTTCCTCCGAGGGCGGTAGCCAGCTTCCTCCGTCGTAATTGTAATTGATGACATCTTCGTCAAACCTCCTTTCTGTGAAACGTGATGCGTAATACGTGAAGATTATGAACGCATCGCGTATCACCCACCACGCCGGTCAAAATTTTAGCCCGGTGTAATTCGGAAACCCCTTATCCAATGTCCAAATCTTCCTGCCACTTCTCGGTTAGCTCGTCCATCATCTGGTCAACCGTCTTCTCGCCAGCGATGACGGCGGCGATAACGGTCGCCAGGAAGTTGCCGCCAGAGTAGATTTCGAAGTCGTCGGCGTTGAGGATCGGAATGGGGGCCAGGGTAGCATACTCCATCCCCTCGATGAATGCGCCGCGCACTTCCCAGGGATGGCCGGCGGTATTGTAATCGTCGCGGGCCAGGATAGACTTGCGAGTGGCCGCGCCGCGCCCCTTCGTCGTCCACAGGAAGCTGTTGTCCGAGAGCCACTTGATGGCTTCCATCGTGGCTTCGTAGCGGCCGCTGTCTTTCTGGGGGTATAGCTCCAGGCCGCCCAGCTCAAAGTAGGTGTGACGCTCCTGGCCTATCTTGGGGAAGGGCACGGTGACGAAGTTCAGTTTCTGGTCAACATAGCCCTGGATCGTCCACGGGCCGGTCCAGAACATCGAGCCTTCCCCGGTGCCAAAGGCCTTGTAGCGGTCGGTCACATCGCGGGTCGAAACCTTGTGCTTGTCGAACAGGTCTAGAATCCACTGCATAGCGGCCTTGCCCGCTTCGGGGTTGATGGCAGCGGTCTTCAAATCGTCGCTGGCCCGCTTGAAGCCCATCTGGGCGGAGACGATGCCCCAAGTCACCGTGGGCTGCACGCCCGACCCGGTCATCAAAATGCCGGAGCGGACCACTTTATCGCCCTCCAGCCTGGTCATGGCCTTGGCCCATTCCAGCAGGTCCTCGTTCGAGTCCGGGGGCTTGCTGATGTCCAGCCCGGCCTCCTTGACGTGATCCGTGTTGACTTCCATCTGCAAGCTCATGGCGTCCATCGGGATCAGGAACAGTTTATTGTCGAACTTGGGATAGCGCGCCCCCTTGAGCGATTGTTCGGTAAAATCGCTGAGGTCCAGGCCGACTTTGGCCACCAAGTCGTCCAGAGGTACGAGTGCGCCATCCTTAATCCATTGGGCACGCAGGCCGCCGCCGCCCCAGCCAAAATCCGGCGCTTGCCCGGCAGCCACCCCTGCCAGGACTTTGGTGTTGAACTCGTCGTAGCCGATGACATCCATTTTTATCTGGATGCCCTTGTCCTGGTAGGCCTCATTGAAGTCGTTGATCATCTGCGCCCACACCTCACCATCCGAGGCCGTCAGCCAGCTCCAGTGGATGAGTTCAATGGGTTGTTTCACCGCCGGGGCGCTGGTCGGGGCGGCCGCAGCAACAGTGGGTTGCTCCGCAATGGCCGTCGGCTCGGCCGGGGCCTCAGTCGGCTGGGCGGCCCCCCCTCCTTGAGCCCCGCATCCCGCCAGAGTTAGCCCGGCGGCGGCAACACCTGCATTTTTGAGAAATTCACGCCTGGTGAATTTGCGTTTGCTTGACATTTCCTCCTCCATTAAATAAAGTGATGCGACTTTGCCCTATGATATGAGGTTGATCAATAAAGAAACAGCTTTGCTGGTCAAAATTCGTGAGGCGACCCCTCCTTTCTCCTGTGCGGCAATCCTGGGACAGCACGCTTCGCTACAGTCTTTACTTAAAGCGGATCTAGGTACACGGTCTTGATTTGGGTGAAGAACTCGCGGGCGGCTTTGCCCTGTTCCCGGCTGCCACTGCTGCTGCTTTTGAAGCCGCCAAAGGGTACCTGCGGCTCGGCCCCGGCCGTCTGCGAATTGACATGTACAATCCCGGCCTCGATCTCGCGCATGAAGCGCAAAGCCAAGTTGAGGTCGCGGGTGAATATGGACGCGCTCAACCCGAAGCGGGTGTGATTGGCCAACTGTACGGCCTCGTCAAAGTCCTGCGCCTCGATAACGCTGACCATCGGCCCAAAAATCTCCTCCTGGGCGATCCGCATGTCTGGTGTGACCTGGTCGAACACCGTCGGCGCGACGAAGTAACCGCAGTCATATTCATCGCCGCGCAACTTCTCGCCCCCGGCCAGCAGTCGTGCACCCTCGGCTTGGCCGATCTTAATGTAGTCCAACACCGTTCGTTCAGCCTCGGCGCTGACCAGCGGCCCCATGTACGTGTCGGGCTGCATGCCGTCGCCCACCTTTAAAGCTTTCGCCCGCGCTACCAGCCGCTCTCGAAATTCCTCTAGCACTTCGCGCTGGACGATGGCCCGGCTGGTGGCGGTGCATTTTTGTCCGGTGGAAAGCATCGCCCCGGCGAGGGTCAGTTCCACCGCCTTCTCCAGGTCGGAGTCGGCCAGGATGACGACCGGATTCTTGCCACCCATCTCCAATTGCATCTTCGCCCCACGGGCCGTTGCCTGGGCTGCAATATGTGCTCCAACCTCATTCGAGCCGGTGAAGCTGATACCCTTGACCAGGGCATTTTCGACCAGTTCGTGCCCGGCCTGCGAGCCACGACCGTTCACCAGGTTAAGCACGCCCGCTGGCAGCCCGGCCTTTTCTAGCACGTCCACCAAATGCCATGCCGTTAGCGGGGTGAGTTCGGCCGGTTTGAAGACGACCGTGTTGCCGTAGGCCAACGCGGGTGCAATCTTCCAGGCCGGGATGGCCACCGGGAAGTTCCAGGGCGTAATCAGGGCAACCACTCCCACCGGCACGCGCTCGACGTAGAGGAAGGTATTGGCGGAGGCGGAGGGGTAAACTTCGCCGGTCGGTTGCATAGTTTCGCCCGCGTAGTAACGCAGGATGCTAACGCCCCGCATTACCTCGCCTTTGCTCTCGGCCAGGGTCTTACCCTCTTCGCGAGTCATCGCTTCGGCCACCTCATCGGCTCGCGCCTCGAACAGGTTGGCCGCCCGATGCAGGATGTCGCCGCGCTGTGGCATCGGCGTCCTGGCCCACAGCGGGAACACTTTGGCCGACGCTTCGACCGCTCGTGCAGCGTCGGCTCGCCCGGCTGAAGGAAAATCGCCCACTATCTCCGCCGTGTTGGCTGGGTTCACGTCCGGGGTCGTCACCCTGTCCTCAGCAGCCACCCATTGGCCGTCAATGTAATTCAGAAAACTTTGAGTCATTGGTTCACAACTCCCGGCACGCCGGATTGCAGCAACATTTGCCGCGCCCGCTCTCGATATTTCTGGCGCACATCGCGGGTCGGCGGACGGCAGCGGCTGGAATCGAGGCCTACCAATTCCATGCACAGCTTATCCAGATAGCCGTCGCCGCTGGTGTATTGCTCCATCTCCTGCCACAGGGCCAGAAACGGCATGGCCACCTTGACCAATTCTTGTTGAGCCTCGACATATTGATGGCTCTCCAAAAGATGCCACAGCCGCACCCCCCACTGAGGCCAGTAGTTGCAAACATGCACCTCGATGCCCCGCGCCCCCAGCATGTGGCTGGTCACAAAACGCATCTGGTTGTCAATGATGGCAAACTTATCCGCAAAGCGGGTGATGATCTGTTCGAACTCCATGTTGCCCTTGTCGGGCATAGACCACTTCAAGCCGACCACATTGGGCACCGCTATCAACCGCTCCACCATCTCGGTGGAAATGCCATAACTGGTCCAGAACGTGTTATAAATGATGAGACCCACGTCGGCGGCTTCGGCGGACGCCACCACATGCTCATAGAAGTCCTCTTCGGTATGGGCGAAATAGTAGGGGGGCGACACCTGAATATACTCGGCCCCAAGCCATTCAGCAGCACGAGCGAATTCAACGAGTTCCCGCGTGCTGGTCGTCTGGGCGCCCATCACGACGGGTACCCGACCGTTGGCCTCCTCCACGACGGCCTCGACCACTTGCACCCGCTCCTCGAAGGTCATTGTGGAGAAATCACCGGCGGCGCCACCAGCCAGCAAGACGCCCGTGCCGGTCGTGATCCCCCCTTCAATCAGAAAGCGCACGTGCCGTCGAATAGCGGCCAGATCCACCGCCAGATCCTCATCGCGGAACATCGTCGGGATCGTCACGTAGCAACCGCACAGGCGGTTTCGGGCTGTCTCTTTGTTCATGGTCATTGCTCCTGTTATCCGAGCGTAAAATATGTTCCCTGAATACACGTCACGCCATCAGCGTCCTCGCCGTAGTAGGCGGTGAAGAGTTTCCCTGGCGCGTATTCGATCACCGAGGGATAGCCCAGGTTCAAACCCTGGTTGTTATCGGTCATATTGTC
>JAKEFB010000067.1 GCA_022616275.1 Chloroflexota bacterium | reverse complement strand
TATTTTATTGGCCCGGATTCTTGACCGGATTTCCAGGCTCGGCAGTGTTCATAACGCTCAACCCTGCCTCAATTCGCCTTAATTGACGAAGGTATTGTAAAGCGATCCGAATTTTTTCTGTACTACCGTAAGACCGCCTCCCGCCAGGCCTGAATCCAGGCCTCGCGATTGGCGTCAATCTCGGCCGGGCTGAGGGTAGCCGGTTCCTGGGGAACGGCCGCCCACTGAACAAAGACTTCCGGCAGCCGGGCGTTCTCGTTGGCCGGGAAGACAAACATATTCAAGGGGACGTCCTCCTGAAAGGTCACGTCCAGCATAAAGTCAATGAACGCTTCGGCCGTTTCCCGGTGGGCCGTGTCTTTGAGAATGCCGACGAATTCAACCTGACGGAAGCAACTCTCCGACCCGGTCACGGCCGCCGTGGGTGGCTCGTCAATCGGCGGATCGGCAAAAACCACTTCGGCCGGCGGGCTGCTGGCGTAGGAGACGACGACCGGCCGGTCGCCATCGCTGGTGGCGCTAAACTGGCCGAAGTAGGCGTCTTCCCAGCCATCCGTCACCAGCACGTCGTTGGCCGCCAGCTCCTCCCAGTAATCCAGGTAGGTGTACGCTCCTTCCGTGCCAAAGGCAGCCACCGTGGCCAGCAAAAAGGCCAACCCCGGGCTGGAAGTCGCCGGATTTTCGACCACCGTCAGACCCTGGTATGCCGGGTTCGCCAGGTCGCGCAGCGTCTGCGGCGGCTCCAGGCCCTGCTCGGCAAACCAGGCCTTGTCGTAATTCAGGCACACGTCGCCGTAATCTACCGGCAGCAGCCGGTAGCTATCGTCCAGCTCCAATTCGTCTGGAACCTGGGCCAGCAGCGGTGACTCGTATGGCTCAAAGATGTCGGCCGCCAGCGCCCGGCTCATAAAGGTGTTATCTACCCCAAAAAAGACGTCGGCCAGGGGGTTATCTTTAGCCAGGATGGCCTGGTTCAGCGCTGCGCCGGCATCACCGGCCGGCAGTAGAACAACTCTGGCGTTGTGGGCCTGCTCAAATTGGGCCAGCACTTCTTCGCCAATGGCAAAGCTATCGTGGCTCATCATCGTCAACTCCACCGGTTCAGTGGCTTCTTCTGGCGTCTCTGTAACCACTGCTGTCTCTTGGGTTGGCAGCACCTCCGGCTCCACTGGCGAGGGCGTCGCCTCTTCGCCACCCCCGCAAGCCACCAAAATCAGGCTGACTATGAGTAGTAAAAGTAGCCGTTGTCGCATCATCTTTTCTCCTTTCCAGAATCGCGAATGACGCCAATAGGACGAATCCCGCGAATTTTTGAAATGATTCGCGCCATTTGCTGATTCGTGCCATTCGCGATTTTTACTTTTCATGTTTGCTGCGTGTGGATCACCAGCAGACGGCCGGACTTAACCATTACCGTGGCTGTGCCGGCCGTCATCACGTTGCTCAGTCCCCGGGCCGGACCGAAAACCAGGACCTTGTCCTCCAGCGGCCACAACAGGTTGGTAGTCTGGGCCACCCGCACATCGCCACTCAGGGGCAACAAGGAAACCAGATCTCCGGCCGCCCCCTGAATCCGGGTCTCCGTCTCCACCAACCAGGCTCGCTGCCGGGCCTCTACCACCTGGACAACCCTTCCCTGGAGCGCCGGGTGGGCCAGCAGCAACATGTTGGCCAGCAGGTGGTCCAGCCGGCCGCCCGACGCACCAAAAACCAGGATGTCATCCTCGTAATGGATGGTGGCGTAAAGCAGCGCCAGTTCCAGGTCGCTTTCATCCTTAGCCGCCGGGTAAACGGCAAAGGTCGCGCCCGCCGCCGCCAGCTCGGCGCGTGCCGCCCCGGATAGCGAGTCCAGGTCGCCAATGACTACGTCCGGCGGCCGGCCCAGGGTCATCAGGTACTGCGTCCCCCCATCGGCGGCAATGACGGCCGCCGCCCCCGCCAGGTACGGCCGGATCCACTCCACATCGCCTATCTCTCCATGAGCAAAAATGAGAACGGACATACGAACCCTGTTGATAGTTGATAGTTGATGATTGGTAGTTGACAGCGACCTGATGCCAACGATCAACCACCTAATTTCCAATCTCTAATCTCCAATCCCCAAAAACAAAAGCCACCCTTCCCGGGTGGCTGATCAATTCAACTGCTGGCTATTATTCCTACGCCGGCATTACCCGGATCAGGTTCACAGGTCGGTGGCGAATCTGGCCACCCTCTCAGCCGGGCTTGCCCCAGCTCCCTGAGCGTTATTTACCTGTCAGGTTGATTATAACACGGTAGCAGGTGTAATCAAGGCGGAGGCACAAACTATTGTGCCTCCGATAGTTTGTGCCCCTACTTGTCATTTGCTGACACTCATCTATCATTGCCCCATCACGCATAAACAGGATCGTAGCGGGATATGGATAAACCCACCCAGGAAACAGGTTTCTTAAAAGAACTCGGCCGGGAGCTGCGCCAGGTGTGGCAGGCGGCCAACGACGCTTTGGAAAATAGCGGCGTAGCCATACGCAACCAGCTCCGGCTGGCTCGCCAGGCCAGGCTTGACTACGTCGTCCTCCCCGTCGGCGGGCCGCTGCCGGAACGGGCCGGCCCGCCGCGCAGCTTTCTCCAGCGCCAGTTGCCTCTGCCCCCGGAGCCACTAAGCCTGCAAGCGCTCAATTACCGCCTGCGGGCAGTCGCCGATGCGGCCAACGTGCGCGGCGTCGTCTTTGTTTTCCAGGGTTTTTCGGCCGGGCTGGCCTCGTTGCAAAATTTCCGCGCTTCCGTGCAACGTCTGCGCAACGCCGGCAAGCAGGCCGTGGTCTACACCCCCTATCTGGACCTGCCCCATTACTTTGCCGCTACGGCCGCCGACCGTATCGTCGCCCCACCCGGGGTTATGTTTGACGTGTTGGGCCTGCGCTCCGAGGCCGTTTTCCTCAAAGACGCCCTGGCTCGCCTGGGGGTCGAGGCCGACGTACTCCAGATCTCGCCCTACAAAACAGCCTTCGACGCCCTCAACAAAGCCGAGATGTCGCCGGAGCACCGCCAGCAAATCAACTGGCTGCTGGACGAGATGTTCGACGTGGTCACGGCCGCCATCGCCGCTGGCCGCAACAAGAGCCAGGACGAGATCAAAGCCCTCATTGACCAGGCCCCCCTCCTGGCCGAAGAAGCTCTGGCCCACGGCCTGGTAGACGACCTTGGTTACGAGGACAATCTGGCCCACCTGCTGGCCGGGAAGTGCCAGGCCAAAGGCGCCTCGGAATCATCTGAGGCCGGACCAGCGGCCGGCGACCCGGCGGCCGGCGAAGACGCTCAGGAGACGAGCGAGGAACCAACCCGGGGCAAGCCACCGAAACAGGGAAAGCCTCAGGTCCGGCTGCTTCCCTGGTCCAGGGCGCGAGACCTGCTGCTGGAAAAAGCCCGGCGCACCACCCCCAGGTACATTGGCGTCATTAGCCTGGAAGGAACGATAGCGATGGGGCCCAGCCGCCAGCCGCCCATAGACATTCCTGTGCCGTTTGTTGGCGGCGCGGTCGCCGGCGAGGCCACTCTCAGCCAGTTGTTGCGCGAGGCGGAACAGGACGACAAGATGGCCGCCCTCATCTTCCACGTAGACTCGGGCGGTGGTTCCAGCCTGGCCTCCGATTTAATCGGCCGGCAGATCGAGCGGATCAATCAAAAGAAGCCCGTCCTGGCCTACATGGGCAACGTGGCCGCTTCCGGCGGCTACTACATCAGCGCCACGGCTCGCCACATTATGGCCCAGCCTACGACCCTTACCGGTTCCATTGGCGTTATCACCGCCCACCTCAGCACGGCTGGCCTATACAATAAATTGAGCGTCAACCGGGTCAGCCTGGCGCGGGGCAGGCACGCCGCGCTATATAGCGACGAAACTCCCCTCACGGTCGAGGAACGGCAGCTCTTGTGGCGGGGGGTGGTAGATACCTACCACCAGTTCAAGCAGGTAGTTGCTCGCGGCCGCGCCCTACCGCTGGAGGAACTGGACCCGATCTGTGAAGGGCGGGTGTGGACCGGCCGTCAAGCCGTAGGCCATATGCTGGTGGACAGCCACGGCGACTTTGTAGATGCGGTGCGGCAGGTGGCCGGGCTGGCCGGCCTGCCGACAGACGACGCCCATACTATCCCATTGATCAATCTCCACCCCCACGACCGCGGTGACTACCTGTTACCCCAACCTTTTGAAGCGGCCGAAGAAGTACTTCGTCTGCTGTCGGCCGACCACCTGCGCCAGTGGCTCAACCGGCCGCTGTGGCTGATGCCTTTTCAAATTAAGTTTTGGTGAATCCGTTTCCCTTTCCCACCACTATGCTAAAATTCTCTGTCGGGACACGATGTATCGTGCCCTCAAGGTATTGCCATGACCACAACCAGGCCAGAAAGTAAATTAACCGCGCCATCAGACCTGTCCGGGCTTAGCCTGCTTGGCCAGGGCGCCACTCAACCCAGTAAACAACTGGAGACCTTCCCCAACCACCATCCTGATCGCGATTACACCATCACCCTGGCGACGGAGGAGTTTACCTGCGTCTGCCCGGCCACCGGCCAACCTGATTTCGCCCGGCTGACCATCCACTATATCCCCGACCAGCGCATCGTCGAGTCCAAATCGCTCAAGCTGTACCTGTGGTCTTACCGCAACGAGGGGGTGTTCCACGAACACGTCACCAATGTCATCCTGGACGACCTGGTGGCCGCGCTGGCGCCCCGCTGGTGCCAGGTCACGGCCGAATTTGCCGTTCGCGGCGGAATCGCCATCACTGTTCAGGCTGAGT
The DNA here is from genome assembly GCA_022616275.1 of Chloroflexota bacterium. Lineage (GTDB taxonomy): Bacteria > Chloroflexota > Anaerolineae > Promineifilales > Promineifilaceae. The sequence goes on along the minus strand of JAKEFB010000067.1, from coordinate 44,019 downwards.
ATAAGAGATGAAAAGGCAACAAATTGACGGGGATTGACACGAATAAGCGTAATGCCCTCTATATTGACACGCAGGTGGCCAGCCTGATCCTGACCCGCTTTCTGCACAACGAAATTACCAAGGCTGGCTTCCAACGGGCTGTCCTTGGCCTGTCCGGCGGTATTGATTCGGCGCTGTCCTGCTACCTGGCCGCGGCCGCGCTGGGGCCAGAAAACGTCCTGGCCCTGCGCCTGCCTTACCGGACCTCCTCGCCGGAAAGCCAGGAACACGCCCAACTGGTTATTGAGGAGCTGGGCGTCCAGAGCGACACCGTTGACATCACGCCGGTGGTCGAACCGTTGTTCGAGGTCTCGCCAGACATCAACCCCAACCGCAAAGGCAACATCATGGCCCGGATGCGGATGATCATCCTCTACGACCGCTCTACCGCCTGGCGCGGCCTGGTTGTCGGCACCAGCAATAAGACAGAGTTACTCCTGGGTTATGGGACCATCTTCGGCGACCTGGCGTCGGCTATCAATCCAATTGGTGATCTCTACAAGACCCAGGTCCGCCAACTGGCCAAAGCCCTGGGCGTGCCCCAGGTGATTATTGAAAAAGCGCCCACGGCCGACCTGGTCCCCGGGCAGACGGACGAGGGTGACCTGGGCTTTCCCTACGAGCGGGTAGACCAGTTACTTTACCTGTTGGTAGACGAACGGTATACGCCGGAAGAAGCCGTCGCGGCCGGCTTCAGCTCAGACTTTGTGCAAAAGGTGATGGACATCGTCCGCCGGGCGCACTACAAACGGACCCTGCCCGTCATCCCCAAACTCAGCGGCCGGACCATCGGCCACGATTTCCGCTATCTACGAGATTGGGGAACATAACAAGCATAAGTTAAGAGCAATGAGGATCTTTACACTCATTGCTCATTGCTCATCACTTTTCTAAAAGGAGTTAAGTTTCATGCGCAAGTTAACTGGTTTTCTGGCCATCCTGGCTCTGCTGGTTCTTGTCGTGGCTGTCCTGGCCGGGCGCGCAGCGCCGGCCGGCGCTGCCTGGCAGGCAGCAGTAGATCCCTGGGTGTTGGAAACGGCCGCGGCCAACGGCGAGACCGAGTTTCTTGTCTTCCTGGCCGAGCAAGCCGATTTGAGCGCCGCCGCCACCCTGCAAACAAAAGAGGAAAAGGGCGCCTACGTCTACCAGCAACTGACCGAAACGGCCGCCCGCACCCAGCCGGCGGTCACGGTCGCCCTGGAGGCGTTCCAGGTGGAATATAAGCCCTATTGGATAGCCAACATGCTCTGGGTGCGTGGCGACCTGGCCGTGGTCCAGGCCATGGCCGAACGCCCGGACGTAACTCACGTCTACGCCAACCCCTGGGTCCACTTCGACGAGCCCACTCCAGCCGAAGAAATTGACAACCCCCTGCCCATTGAATGGAACATTCTCCAGGTCAACGCCGACGAGGTCTGGGCTATGGGCTACACCGGCCAGGGGGCGGTTATTGGCGGCCAGGACACCGGTTACGACTGGGACCACCCGGCCCTCCAGGGCAAATACCGGGGCTGGAACGGCTCCACGGCCGACCATAACTACAACTGGCACGATTCCATTCACGGCAACAACCCCAACACGCCGCCGGGCAACCCCTGCGGTTTTGACGTGACTGCCCCTTGTGACGACCACGGGCACGGCACGCACACGGTGGGGACGATGGTCGGCGACGACGGCGGCAGCAACCAGATCGGCATGGCTCCTGGCGCCAAGTGGATTGGCTGCCGCAATATGGAAGAAGGCTGGGGCACCCCCACTACCTATAGCGAATGCTACCAGTGGTTTATTGCCCCAACGGACCTGAACGGCCAGAACCCCGACACTACCAAAGCCCCACACATCATCAGCAATTCCTGGGGCTGCCCGGTCATCGAGGGCTGCACCGATCCTAACGTCCTGCTAACTGTCGTCCAGAACGTGCGCGCCGCCGGCATCCTCACCGCTCACTCGGCCGGCAACGACGGCTCCAGTTGCAGTACCGTCAACACCCCGGCCGGTATTTACGACGAATCCTTCTCCGTTGGCGCGACGGACAGTGGCGACAACATCGCCGGCTTCAGCAGTCGGGGACCGGTGACGGTAGATGGCAGCAACCGGCTCAAGCCGGATATTTCCGCTCCTGGTGTCAGCGTCCGCTCCAGTCTGCCAGGCACCGGTTATGGCCCCCTCAGCGGCACCAGCATGGCCTCCCCACATGTAGCCGGGCTGACGGCGCTAATCCTCTCCGCCGCACCCTCTCTGGCCGGCGACGTGGATCTTTTAGAACAGATAATGGAGGAGTCAGCCTTGCCCAGGACCACGGCGCAAATATGTGGCGGCATTCCCGGTAGCCAGATCCCCAACAACACCTACGGTTACGGCCGGATTGATGCCCTGGCCGCCGTCCAGTCGCTCACTTCTTTTGAGCTTAACAATCAGGCCCCAGCCCAGGTTACGGCCGGCAACCTGTTGACCTACACCATCAGCATCAGCTACGTCAGCGCCCTCAGCCCGACTAGCAACGTCGTGTTAACCGACGTCGTTCCCGTTGGGACTATTTTTGTCACCGCTTCGCTGCCTTTTACCCAGAATGGACCGGAAATCCGCTGGGACTTCAGCAGCATGAACCCTGGCGACACGCAAACAGTCCAACTGGTAGTGTCTGTACCGGTTACGGCAACTGGAACGATCTTTAACGACAAATACGGCGTGCGCAGTGATAACGTGGCCACTATCCTCGGCCCTCCCGTCGAGACCGAGATTGTTCCTATTGACAACAATAGTTACATTTACCTGCCGGCCGTGCGCCGCGACTAAAACTGTCGAGGTGTAGGGGTGTTAATAGGTAGCTACAAAGACACCCCTACACCCCTACACATCTACATCCTAGACCCCCACAGGAGGGTTTGTGAAACGAGCGGTCAGTGTCAGTTTGGGCAGTTCTAAAAGAGACAAACAGGTTGAAGTTGAATTGCTCGGCCAGTGCGTGGCCATTGAGCGACGGGGCACAGATGGCGACGTGGACCGGGCCACCGCCCTATTCACCGAACTGGACGGCCAGGTGGACGCGCTGGGGGTGGGCGGTATTGATTTGTGGGTCCATATGGGCGACAGACGTTACCCCCTCCATGCGGCGCAAAAGCTGGTCAAGAATGTGCGCCGCACGCCGGTAGTGGACGGCAGTGGCCTGAAGAACACGCTGGAGCGGCAGGTCGTGCCGGCGATGGTCGAGGCTCTGGGTCCTTCTTTCCAGCACGGCCGGGTCCTGTTGACGGCCGCCGTAGACCGTTACGGCATGACCCTGTCCTTCTTTGAGAGCGGCTACGAGGTCGTGTGCGCCGACCTGATGTTTGCCCTGGGCCTGCCCATTCCCATTCGCCGGTTCAGCCACTTGAAGTGGCTGGCCCGGCTACTCGTACCCGTGGTCGTCCGGCTGCCCATCAGCGTCCTCTACCCCACCGGAGAAAAACAGGAACAAATTGTGCCCAAATTTACGAAATGGTACCAGTGGGCCACCGTCATTGCCGGCGATTGCCACTACATCAAGCGCCACATGCCCGACGATTTACAGGACAAGGTTATTGTCACTAACACGACGACAGAAACAGACATGGCCCTGTTTCGCGAGCGGGGTGTTAAAACAGTGGTCACTACCACCCCCATCCTAGAAGGCCGCTCCTTTGGCACCAACATGATGGAAGCTGCCCTGACGGCCGTCTCCGGCAAAAACCGCGCCCTCTCTTTCAGCGAACTGGAACGCCTGGTGGCCGACCTGCGCTTAAAACCAACCGTACACCACCTGTAACACGTTTGTACCAGAAGGAAACGAAAACAATGGACTGCGTCATCACCGCCGGCGGCCGGCCTGCTCCTGAGGACCCTCTCTACCCTTATACCCAGGGCCAACCCAAAGCGCTGCTCGACATGGGCGGCCGGACCATGTTGGAGAGGGTGGTAGACGCTCTGCAAAGCTCCCAATCCATTGAGGAAATTGTCGTTGCCGGCCTGGGCCACGATCATGGTCAGAGTTTCAAGCGACCGGTCCACCACCTGCCTGACCAGGGCAGCCTGGTGGCCAACGCCCTGGCCGGTGTCGCCTGGGTGCGGCAGCGTCGGCCCGACGCCGAGGCCATTTTCCTCAGCTCGGCCGACGTCCCGACCATCACCGGCGAAATCATAGACGCCCACGTAGACGCTTGCCGGCCGTTTGACTGCGCCGTTTATTACGCGTTCGTCACCCAGGAAATCATGGAGGCCCGCTTTCCCGGCTCGCGGCGGACGTTTGTGCCGCTCAAGAAGGGGTTGCGCGTGGCCGGCGGAGACACCTTCCTCATCCAGCCCAGCCTGGCCGACCACAACCCGGCCCTCTGGGAAGCAATGACCAACGCCCGCAAGCACGCCTGGCGGTTGGCCAGCATCGTTGGCCCGGGGACACTGCTGAAGTTCCTCTTCCGCCAGCTCAGCGTGCCCGACCTGGAAGCGACGGCGGCCCGGGTGATCAACCGGCCGGTTAAAATTATCCTCAGCCCCCACGCCGAGCTGGCCATGGACGCCGATAAGCCCCACCAGGTTGATCTGCTCCGCACCGAATTCAACAATATGTGAATCACCAAAACTCTGTGCTATACTTCTGCGGAACCTATGACCAGACTGGACATCACTCGCGTTCCTATTAACAGAAGCGACGATAGTGCCAGGCTTCAGACATTGTACGTCGTCAATGACATGCTGAAGCAGGCCGAGGCAGACGGCCTTGACATTCAGGTCATTTTGCCTCGGGTGTTGCAGATAGCTATTGCCGAGTTGGGCGCCTCCAGCGGCTCTATCCTGGTCACCAATAACTTCTACGTCGAATACGCCTGGCTCATTGACGACAACAACCACCACCGGGCCTACCATCCATTCCTGAACGAGATCCTGACCAGGGGATTGGCTGGCTGGGTTATCCGCAACCAGCAGCCGGCCCTCATTGAGAATACGCTTACTGACCCGCGTTGGGTGATCAACCCTGACGACCCTAGCGCCACCATTCCCCGCTCGGCCATTTCTGCCCCCCTCATCACCCGCTCACGGACGATTGGGACTCTCACCGTTACCAAGTCCGGCCAGGGCCTGTTTAACCACGAGGATCTAAATTTGCTGGTCGCCATTACCAGCCAGGCGGCCAGCACCATTGAAAACGCTCGTCTGTACGAGGAAAGCCAGCGCCAGCTTCGCGTTTCCACCCTCCTCAACGAGGCCAGCAAGGTTATCAACTCTTCACTGGACATCAATGAAATCATGCAGTCGCTTCTGGCCCAGATGAACGAACTACTCAAAGTGGAAGCGCTGTCTATTGCTCTGGTAGACAAGCAACGTAACGAGTTGGTCTACGAGGTGGCCGAGGGTATCGGCAGCGATAAGATCGTCGGGCTTCGCCTGCCCTCCAACCAGGGGGTTTCCGGCTGGGTGATGGAGCACGGCCAACCAGCTCTGGTGCCTGACACCCACAAAGATCCCCGTTTTAGCGGTCATGGCGACCAGCGCACCGGCTACGACACCCGCGCCCTGATTTGCGCCCCGCTGCAAGTAAAAGGGGAAGTGTTGGGCACGATTCAGGCGTTGAACCCGATCCAGGGTAATTTCACCGAAAAAGATCTCAACCTGCTGGTCAATCTGGCCAACCTGGCCAGCAGTGCCATTGCTAATGCCCAACAGTTCGCCCGGACGCAGGCGGCCGAAGCGCGCTACCTGGGCTTGTTTGAGGACAGCATTGACCCCATTATCCTGACCGACGAAAACGGCCAAATTGTCGAGGTGAACCGGCCAGCCTGCAAATTTTTTGGCTACGAGCGCGCCGAAATGCTGCAATTATCGCTCGACGCTCTTCACCCAAAAGAGACGCGGCCGTTGGCCAAAATCCAGCTCGCCAATGCCAAAATCAGCGAAGTAACCGTTTTTACCAGCCAGGCCGTCACCCAGAGTAAGGACCGCATTCCGGTCGAGGTATACGCCAAGCGGATTGTGACCGGAGATAATGCCATCCTGCAATGGATTCACCACGACATTTCCAAGCAGGTAGAACTGGAAGAGATGCGCGAAGATTTAATGGCCATGCTCTTCCACGACTTACAGAATCCTATCGGCAACATCATTGCCAGCCTGCAAATGCTGGACTACGAACTGCCTCCCGATGGAGATCCCATTCTCCGCAGTATTCTGGACATTGCCATGCGCAGCAGCCAGCGATTGCAGACCCTGGTTCGCTCTTTGCTAGATATCAACAGATTAGAAGCCGGCCACCCCATTAGCGACCGGACAACGGTGGATATCTACAAAGTGGTGGACGAGGCAGTGGAAATGGTTTTGCCTGTGCTGGAAAGGCGCAACCTTCAATTAGTACGCAAGCTGGCGCCAGGGCTGCCGGCGCTGTACGTAGACGAAGACATGATCCGGCGGGTGTTGATCAATCTGTTGGACAACGCTATGAAGTTTAGCCCAGACAATTACACGATTACTATCGAGGTGGCTAAAGCGCCATGGGCACAAATGTTGGAGAATGGTTCCCTTATCTTTTCAATAAGTGACCAGGGCGCAGGCATTCTTGAACAATACCGGGAAGTGATTTTCAACAAATTTCGTCGTATCCAGGTCAAAGGTGGCCCTAAAGGTTTGGGATTAGGGCTGGCGTTTTGCCGGCTGGCCGTCGAGGCTCACGGCGGCCGAATTTGGGTGGACGACGCCCCTGTTCAGGGAGCCCGGTTTAACTTTGTTCTACCCATTACAACAGCCATTACCGCGCCATAATCTTCGCCCGGTGGGGCCCAAGCGTAAAAGCAGATGACTGAACGCCTTTATTACAACGATGCCTATACCACCAGGTTCCAGGCTCACGTGGTAGAACGGCTGACTCACCAGGGCCGGCCGGCCGTTGTCCTGGACCAAACATACTTTTACCCTACATCCGGAGGCCAGCCCTTTGACCAGGGCCATCTTGGCGGGACGCCGGTGATAGATGTCTTTGTCCGGGATAGTGATCAGGCCGTTATTCACGTGCTGGGCGGTGAAGTATGGGTAGACGAGATCGCGGCCGAGGTCGCCTGGGCGCGCCGCTTTGATCACATGCAGCAGCACACCGGCCAGCACATTCTTTCCCAGGCTTTTATTCAGGCCGCCGGGGCTGAGACCGTCAGTTTCCACCTGGGCGACGAGAGTTGCACCGTTGACCTGCACGTCAACCAACTGGCGGCCGCCCAAATTGAACAGGCCGAGCTGCTGGCCAACCAGATTATCTGGGAAAATCGGCCGGTCAGGGCGACGATGGTCTCCCAGGAACAGGCGGCACGGCTGCCGCTGCGGAAAGTTCCTCCCCTGGAAGGCGACAAACTACGGGTCGTGGAAATCAAAAACTTTGACCTGACCGCTTGTGGTGGCACTCACGTGTCTCATACTGGCGAAATCGGGATGATCAAGATCGTCAAACTGGAGCGACGAGGTGCCGAGTTGAGAGTTGAATTTAAATGCGGCCAGCGCGCCCTGCATGATTACCGTCTAAAAAACAGTATTATCAACCGCCTGGCGGCCGAGCTGACCACAGGTTACCTGGAACTCGAGCCAACCGTTACCCGCATGCGCGATGAACTCAAAGAATTGCGCCGTGTCCTCAAGCAGCAACAAACGCAGTTGCTCAGCCTGGAGGCTGAGCAACTGGTCCAACAGGCTCCCCAAAAGGGCCAGATCCGGATTGTTGCCCAGGTATTTAGCGATCGAAATCCTGTAGAGTTGCGAATGCTGGCCGGCCAGGTGGTTCAGAACCCCGGCACAATTGCTCTTTTTGGCCTGGCCGGCCCCGCCTCTCAGCTTATCTTTGCCCGCTCGGAAGATGCGCCCGGCGAAATGAACCAGATTATTAAGCCCGCGCTGCAGCTCCTTGGCTCGGCCGCCGGTGGCGGGTCGCCTTCTTTTGCCCAGGGTGGTGGTCCGGCCGCCGACGTGGAGCGCGTCAGCCAGGCGCTTGTTCGGGCCGAACGGCTACTAATTGCCCAAAAATCAGGTACGTGAGCCCAGAAAACAATGGAAGAGATCGCTGAAGGCATTTTCGTCGAAACAATGTACGAGGGGGTTAACGTCGGCGCCATCCTGACCGAAAAAGGATTTATCTGCATTGATTCGCCCACCTACCCTCGGGATGCCCGCCATTGGGCTGCCAGGCTCACTCAACTGCACAAATGTCCGGTCCTGTTTATCATCTTGACCGATCACCAGGGTGATCGCGTGCTGAATACGCGCTGGTTAAACGCGCCGATTATTGCCCACCAACAAGTCACAGAAAAACTGAACAGCTACGATAAGCGTTACCCACAATTGTTGCTCGATAGCGTCGCTCTCCGTAACCCTGATATTACCCGGGAGTTATCGGCCGGCGCTGTGGAGCGGCCGACGTTCAGTTTCAGCACACAGATGACGCTGGCAACCCGGCCCTACCACGTCTACCTGTTGCACAGACCAGGACCGACACCCGGAACTGTTTGGGTCCATGCGCCTGAAGCCGGTGTCCTGTTTACCGGCGACAGCATTGTAACCGGTACGCACCCGCCTCTGGCCGAAATGTGCTGCCAGGAGTGGCTGGAGAGCTTAAACAGTCTGCTAGTCGGGGAGATTAACGCCCAATTGATAGTACCCGGCCGAGGCGATGTCGGCGGGCCAGAGACGGCCAGTTCCATTGTGGACTACCTGTCTCGTATCCGCCATTACGTCCAACAACATTACGAATCAGGGCAGCCCCGAGACGAAATAACCATCTACGTTCCTGAATTGCTCCAACGCCTGCCCGTAGACCACCTGCCGCGCGATTGGGTAACCCGCCAAATAAAACTCGGTTTGGATCGTGCCTATGATGAGATAAAATCATCTAGTACAGATGTGGCCCGAGCCAGGGCTGTGATGCAAAATTAGCCGGCGTAAGCCACACAACAACTTAGGGAGAGGAGAAAAAAATATGGCTGCGACCGCAAGCACGGCCGCCGAGGCCCTCAAACTGGTTCCTTTCTTTGCCAAGTTGAATGAAGGAGAGGCCAGTGCCCTGGCCGAACGGCTTATTGTTCGCCGTTTTGGCCCTGATCAAATCATTTTCCACCTGGGCGATCCGGCCGGCCTCCTATACATCATCACCCACGGCAAGGTCAAGATATCTTACTCGACGCCTGATGGCCAGGAGGCCGTGTTGGCTATTCTGGGGAACGGAGACTTTTTTGGTGAGCTGGCTCTACTGGACGACTCGCCCCGCTCGGCTACGGCCGAAGCCATTGAGCCGACTGAAACGCTCACCCTGCACCGTGACGAATTCATGAATTACATTGACAATAATCCAGCTTTCGCCCATCACGTTCTCTACATCCTGGCCCGGCGCATCCGTCACCTGAATAACCAGATCAGCGACATCTTCTTCCTCGACTTGCCGGGCCGGTTGGCCCGCATTCTGCTCCACCTGGCCGACCAGCACGGCCGCAACACCGACAAAGGTGTGGTCATTGACATTTCCCTGACCCAGACCGACTTGGCCGAAATGACCGGGGCAACGCGTGTGAGCATCAACAAGGCCCTCGGCCGCTTCCGCCGCGCCAAGTGGGTCAAGATTGACGGCCGGCAGGTCACTATCCTGGACCGCAAAGCCTTGCAAAACCTCATCCAAATCTCCGGTGGCTAAGTAGCTGTCAGCTATCAGCCATCAGCTTTAGCCCCTATCACTCATCACTCAATCCTCAATCCTCATTACCACCTTCCCCAGGTTCTTGTTCTGCCGCACATACTCATGGGCTGACTGGGCCTCGGCAATTGGAAATACTTTGTCAACGATGGGGCGCAACTGGCCTGATTGCAGCAATGGCCAGACCTGCTCCTCGAATTGCCGGGTAATCGCAATTTTCTCTGCCAGCGGCCGGGGACGCAGCCGGGATCCAACGAGTCGCAGACTTTTCCCCAGCACTAGACCCAGGTTCAGTTCCGCCTTCCGGCCGCCCATCAGGCCGATGTGAACCAGCCGGCCGTTGCTGCGCAGCGCCTTTAAATTGCGGTCCAGGTAATCAGCCCCCACCGGGTCGAGAATCAAATCTACTCCTTCTCCCTGGGTGGCAGCCAGGACTGCCTCCAGGAAATCCTGCTGCTTGTAGTTGATGGCCAGAGCTGCGCCTAACTGGCGGCAAAAGTCCAGCTTAAAATCCACCCCCGCAGTGACAAAAACCGTCGCTTCCTCCTGGCGTGCCAACTGGACGGCCGCCGTGCCCACCCCACTCCCACCAGCGTGGATTAGCACCGTTTCCCCAGCCTGCAAGCTACCTTCCAGAAACAGGTTCACGTAAGCCGTATACCACACCTCTGGGACGGCCGCACCCTGGGCAAACGTCCACTCCTCCGGTAGCCGTAACAGCATTCCCAGGTGTACGGCCACCTGTTCAGCGTACCCACCCCCGGCCAGCAAGGCGCACACCCGGTCTCCTGGCCGCCAGCTTGCCACCCGTTCACCCACCGCCTGGACGATCCCAGCCATCTCCAGGCCCAAAATATCCGTGACCCCTGGCGGGGGCGGGTAATTGCCGCGCGCCTGGGATAAATCAGCCCGGTTGACGGCCGTAGCCTTCACGTTTACCAACACTTCTTCAGGCCCGTAGGTCACGTCGGCCACCTCTTCCCACACCAGGCGCGGTTCGGCATTCTCCTTGTGTACCACAATCGCTTTCATAGTCTTGCCTCTTAAATCTGTCTCAGGACTGGGATGCCATTTAGCCAGCCATCAGGTAAACTAATGAACCAAAACAAATTCGTGCAAACGCAAATAGTTTGCGTCATTCGTGTCGAGATTTTTACGGGAGAATAGCAGCAGATGTCCAAACGTGAAACTTACACCGTCAATGTGGCCGGTTTAACGCGCCACTTTCCCCTTTTTGAAGTTGCCCCTGGCGTAAGGATTGCCATCTTCAACATGCTGGGCGACACCTACGTGGTCAAAGCATCCGCGGCCGCCCTGGCCGAGCGCCTGAAGGATACACCGGCCGACGTCCTGGTCACGGCCGAAGCCAAAAGTATTCCCCTGATTTACGAAATGAGCGCCCTCATGGGCCTGCCTTACGTTGTTCTCCGCAAGACCTACAAGAGCTACATGGGAGACGTGATCAACGCCGAAACAGTATCTATCACCACCGGCAAGAGTCAGATCCTCTACCTAGACGAAAAAGACCAGGCGCTCATCCGTGGCCGGCAGGTCATTGTCGTAGATGACGTGATCAGTACTGGCAGCACCTTAGAAGGAATGAAGAAAGTGGTCAACGCGGCCGGCGGTAAAATAACCCAGGTAGCGGCCGTCTTTACCGAGGGCGACGCCGACTGGTCGCACGTGGTTGCCCTGGGCAACCTGCCTGTCTTTGTTTCCTGACAACCCGGAATGACGGCCGAGCCTGCCGCTGCCACGCTGTCTATTTTCAATCACCTGTTTGCCTCAGTGGCCGAGGAAATGGGGGTGACCCTCGGCCGGGCCGCTTACAGCCCCAACATTAAAGAACGGCTGGACTTTAGCTGCGCGGTTTTCCTGGGCGACGGCCGGATGCTGGCCCAGGCGGCTCACATTCCTGTTCACCTGGGCGCTATGCCGGCCTCCGTCCAGGCGGCAATCACCCGTTGCACTCCCTTTACCCCCGGCGACGTAGTCATTCTCAACGACCCTTACCTGGGTGGCACCCATTTACCGGATGTGACCCTGGTCTCGCCCGTCTTTATCGGCAGCCAGGAAGCAGGTTGGGAAGGATCGGCCGGACTCCCCCACTTTTTTGTCGCCAGCCGCGCCCACCACGCCGACATTGGTGGCATGTCCCCTGGCTCCATGCCCCTCTCCACCGAGATTTACCAGGAGGGTTTAATTATTCCCCCGCTCAAGCTGGTAGCCGCCGGCCGGCGCAACGATGCTGTCTGGCAGCTTATCCTCAGCAACGTCCGCACCCCGGCCGAACGGGAAGGCGACCTGACCGCCCAATTGGCCGCCCACACCATTGGCCAGCGGCGGCTGGTCGAGATTGTCGGCCGCTACGGCCTGGCCGAAACTTTGCGTCAGGCCCACGCCCTGATTCAGTACGCCGAAAAGCTGACCCGCGCCGCTGTCGCCCGCATCCCGGACGGCCGTTATACCTTCTGTGATTACCTTGACGATGATGGCCAGGGTTCCCCACCGTTACCTGTTATGGTCGCAGTGATTGTGAGCGGCGAGGAGCTTGTGGCCGATTTCAGCGGGACAGCCCCGGCCGTGCGCGGCAACCTGAACGCCGTACCGGCCATTGTCGAGGCGGCCGTCGCCTACTGCCTGCGTTGCCTGGCGCTGGCCCTCCTCGAAACCGAGCTGCCAATGAACCAGGGCGCCTTTGTGCCCGTTCACGTTTACGTGGAGCCGAACTCCCTACTCGACCCCCGTCCGCCTCACGCCGTGGCTGCCGGCAATGTCGAAACGTCCCAGCGGGTGGTAGACACCGTCTTTGGCGCGCTGGCCCAGGCCCTCCCCCATCTGGTTCCGGCCGCCAGCCAGGGCACCATGAATAACCTGACCTTTGGTGGCCTTCAGGAGCAACCTGGGCCAGACGGACCCAATCAGCCCTTCGCCTACTATGAGACCATTGGCGGCGGAGTTGGCGCCGGCCCCTCGGCCGATGGTGGCCACGGCCTGCACGTCCACATGAGCAACACCCACAACACGCCCGTGGAAGCCCTGGAGTACAACTTTCCCCTCCGGGTCGCCGAGTACCGGCTGCGCCACGATTCCGGCGGCCGGGGGCAACATCGCGGCGGCGATGGCCTGGTACGGGCCATCCAATTTCTCCAACCGGTGTCAGCTTCACTGGTCAGCGAGCGGCGCAACCGGCCGCCTTACGCCTTACAGGGCGGCCAGCCGGGAGCACCCGGCCGGAATACCCTCCTCCGCCAGGGCCAGGCCATCTCCCTGCCGGGCAAGGTCAGCCTCAACCTGGAGCCTGGCGACACCTTGCTCATTGAAACGCCAGGCGGCGGTGGTTGGGGCCGGCCGCCGGCCGGGACGGAATAACGTCCCGGCGCCTTTTAGCAACAAAAATGCCCAACCAGCTATACGACCGGTTGGGCATCTCGCTCGAAATTTGCCGCCCAAACAAACGTGGGGCCTTACGGCTCCACCTGCTTCTTCTTCCGCCGGATCAGGCCGCTGCCATTGGCCTTGCCATTGGCTGAGGGCTGCTTTTCTGTCTCCTCGGACTTATCCAGGTAGTAGGAATTGCGGTAGTAGTAATAGTAATAGTAGCCATCACCACGCGGCGAGAGGCGATTCAACACAACGCCAATGACGTGTGCGTTTACTTCACGCAACTGGTCTATTAACTGCTTCAAATGTGCTTGACGCGTGCGGTTAGCATCAGAAATCAGCAACACGCTGTCCACCTGGGTACTCAGCACAACGGCATCTGTCACGGCCAGTGCCGGTGGGCTGTCAATAATGACATAGTCATAATGTTCAGCCAATGTAGCCAACGACGCTTTCATCTTAGCCGAGCCCAGTAACTCTGAGGGATTGGGCGGAATAGGGCCACTAGTCAGTACGTGAAGTCCAGGCACGGAAGTTGGCTGAATCACCTGTTTCAAGAGATTCAACGTTTCCTCTTCCCGACTGGCCAGGTTAAATTCCAACAAGAAGCTAGTAAGGCCACGATTTTTGTTAACGTCAAATATCCGGTGCTGCCGGGGCCGACGCAGGTCAGCGTCAACTAACAAGACGTTATGTCCAGCCTGGGCCACCACAACAGCCAGGTTAGCGGCCGTCAGGCTTTTACCTTCCGTTGGGTTGGCGCTGGTAATCAACAAAGTCGTCCGGTCAGGGTCATCCACCGACGAGAATTGAAGACCCGTGCGTAGAACACGATAAGCTTCCGAGACAGGTGAGCGTGGGTGGGCCAACGTGACCAATTTTTCCCGCTCTTCTTCACTCTTGATCCGAGCGATCCCCGCCAGCGTTGGCAGGCCAATCACACGAGCAATGTCATCCGGCGTTTTGATAGAATCATCCAGGTATTCTACGACCAAAACGGCCGTGATAGATAAAGTCAAACCAATAAAAGCTGCCAGTAAGGTGATTACACTGTTGTTAGGGCCTATTGGTTTTTCTGGCAGTTGGGCCGGTTCAATCACAGTCAAAATATTCACTGCCCCGCGCTTAGAATTGGCCAACAACTCCGCATAGTTGGACTGCAGATCGTTCAGCTTGGTCTGCAGTTCCAGGATTTCACTCTCAGCTTCAGCGATTTGCCGGGCGCTAAATAAATCTTTTAGCTCTTCCTGTTTGTCAGCAATTGCCGTCTGCGTAAGAGTAATATTCGTTTCCAGTTCATCCAATTGCTGGTTAATAAATTCCTGGCGTGCCCGTTCCTCCTGCTCGGAATTGGTAGGGCTCTGCAAAATTAGTTGATTGGCCAACTCATTGGCCACGGCCTGCGCCCGTTCGGGACTGGTATCCGTCACCGCAATTTCAAAAAGCTGTGTGCTAGGAACCGGAGAGACTGTGTATTCGGGTAATTCCTCCAATCCCAGGGCTTCCATTGTCGCCCTACGCACTTCCGAGCGCCTGGAAATCTCAGCATAGGTCAAGGCTAATTGTTGGGTTATGTATACCACATTGATGGCTGGATTGGGATCTTCCAGAATAGAGGAACCAATTTGCAAGGTGGTATGAGTTTGGTAAAAGGCCGGCTGCTGCCTGACAATCAGAAAACCGGCCGCACCGGCCAATATCGTGGCAATAACAATTAACCACCACCATTTTCGTAGTTGACGAGCGTAATCTCGAATTTCCATAGACAATCATCTACCTTGGCTGGCACTACAAGCTTACTCTAATACCTAAAGTATACCTTAACAGTCAAAAGAGGAGCAAATTAACCCTTTTTACTGACAAACATAAGGAACAGTCGTCCCAGCAATGCCAACGGATATGGCCAGGAGAGCAGCCTGGGGTAATTCCTATCAATTTCTAACCTGTTGGGCAAGGCTTTGTTCAGCAGATAAGCAAGCCGCTGCCGATTGTTTAGGTTGCGTAATTGGAAAAGATGCCACCTGAGCCAGGTTTGTCGCCGGCCGTGCGACCGGGTGTAAAGCGCTACTTCAAAAACACGCCATTCCTCTTTAGTCGGCGGATAGTGGGATAAATCCTTGACCTCGGCCGCAGATGGCGTTCCCCACCACTCGTCGGATAGTTCTAACGCAACCAGGAGAGCCAGCCTGGCTTGCCATTCCTGGCTACGAGCCAAAACGGCCGGCCAGGCCTGCAAACGTTCTATTTCCTGGGCCAGCAGGTGAATGTCATATAACCAGATAAGCCGAATGTTACTAAAATGAGCGTACACCAGGTGGGTGGCCGCGTGTACCAGGGCATCTACCGGAGCCAGGAAACGCATGGCCGAGTTGGGCATGGTCGCCGCCCGCTCAAACAGCGGCTCCACAAACATTTTCCGCCGCACCAGGGCGTGGGGTGAAAGCGACCAGTGTAAATCAACACCAAAGCGCTGCGGACCGGCCGGCATAAACTCTTCCTCGAGCCCCCAGATAGCCGGTCCGCGCATCTCCCCTTTCCGCAGCGTGTAGTCCTTAGCCAGTAACAACCTCTTTACCCGCTCATACTCCGCCCGGCGAACCAACAAATCAATGTCGTTCGACGGCCGCAGCGCCGGCGAGGGATAATACAGTTCCGCCCAGGCAGCGCCCTTCAAGACAAGGGGGTAAATGTTCTCCTGGGCCATCGCGGCCAGGAGTTCCTGGAGTTCCGCCCAACGACAGGTAGCGTAACCGGCCCAATGCAAATAGGTCTCCCGCAACCGGTCAACGACCGGAGCGGGCGGCTGTCCTTCAGGCGGCCGGCTCTTTAACCAGGTATAGATCAGGGGGCTAACCCCGTGCGCTTCTACAACCTCCAACCAGGTCTGCCACTCACCGGCCGATAGGTCTGGTGCCAGGCCTCTTTCCTGGCCAGGCAACGTCCGAAACCAGGTGTCTAGCGAAGCCGGCCAACCGGTAAGAACTGCGCCTTGAATGAATAAATCAGATCTGGCCAGGCTCACAAAATCCTCTGGTAAATGGCAACCAGTTGGTCGGCGCTGGTCTGGGCCAAAAACTGTCCCTCTAACCGTTGCCTGGCTGCCCGCCCAAGCCGCCGGGCCAGCGGCCGGTCGGCCAGTAAGCGGGCCATAGCCTGGCTCAACTGAGTTGGATCATCGGCCGGCGCCAGCAGCGCGTGCTCCTCGTGGACCACCAGCTCAGGCACGCCGCCGGTGGCCGTGGCCACAATTGGCAATCCCAACGCCATCGCCTCTAACACCCCCATCGGGCATCCCTCCCGGCGTGACGAGAGGACAAAGAGAGCGGTCACAGCCATGAGGGCCGGCACGTCTTGACGAAACCCCAGGAAATAAACGTGGTTGTGCAGGCCAAGCTGGATGGCCAACTCCTCCAAAGCGGGACATAACCGGCCGTCGCCGGCAATGATAGCCTTAAACATCGGGCCTTTGTCAATCCCTTCCTTTGCCGGACAACCAATTAATTGGGCCAACGCCTGTAAAAAAACGTCCACGCCTTTATGGTGTTCCAGGCTACCGGCCGCCAGTAAAATCAAAGGAATATCATCCTCTAACCCCAACGCGGCGCGGGTGGCTTCTCTGGTACCGACACCTTGCCTCACTCTTTCGGGATCAATCCCGTTGTATACCAGGGAGACCTTGCCGGCCACTTTCGGCAACCAGGCCACCAGCCCCCGGACCGCGGCCTGGCTGACGGCCGGAACGGCCTGAACACGACTATAGATGAAGCGGTCTAACGATTTGAGACGCCAGCGGCGGCGGCGGTTGGTCGTGCTATGTTCGGTCAAGACGTAACGTGGCCGCCGAACCAGTAACGAAGCCAGAGCGGCAAAAAGGACGGCCGGCCAGCCATGGGCGTGAACGATGTCAAAGCAGTCCGTCCGCAACAAATGAACTAACCTGAATAATCCCCTGAGATCATATTTATGGGCCAGGCCTAGGTTATGGGTAGTAATCTGACATTGAGCCAGCCACTGGCTGTACTGGCCTGTTTCGTACAAGGTCGCGACTGCCACACTCATCTCAGGCTGAGTCATCTGAAAAGGAAGGATGTGCCCTAGAGAAGTCGCAATTCCTCCCCGTCCCAAGGTACTAGTTAGGTGCAGGATGCGCATACATTTTGTCGGGTACGGCCGCGACGTCTAGGAAAGGTTCGTTAATCAGGTCGTAAGCCCAACCATTTTGCGGGCGTACTAGATCCTCTTCTTCGCTCAGGAATTTAACGTTGCTGTATTTTGCGTCTCGATAATCTTGCACCTTGCCGCTTCTGATGGCCTCAATAACCTGGTTGATGCCCTGCTCAATGATCCAACGCGGCTTAAAACCCAGGTTGTTTTCAAATTTACTAAAGTTGACCCGGTAATTGCGTTTGTCCGTATCGCTGCCCATGCTAATAAGTTCAGCCGCAGGGACAAGCCCGTGTACGATCTCGCCAATCTGCTGGATCGTGTAGTTCTGGTCATTCGAGCCGACGTTGTAAACCTGGTTGCTGACCTGGGACAAGGATGCTTCCAGTACTTTCTGAACGGCCAGGGCTGCGTCGTCCACGTGGACGAAGGGCCGCCACTGGTCGCCCCCAAAAATCGTTATCTTTCCTTCAACCAGGGCCTTGGCGGTCAATAGATTTACGACCAGGTCAAAACGCGTACGTCCCGAAAGTCCGTAGATGGTGCCAAAGCGGAGGATGATTGGCGCAAACTTGGCGTCGGCCAGGCGCATCAACACTTTTTCCGAAGCAATCTTGCTGCGGGCGTAGAGCGAAACGGGATGCAAGGCCGAAAGTTCGTTGAGCACTTCGTCGCTGGCCCCGTAAACCGAGCAGGTACTGGCAAAAATGAAGCGGCTGACGCCACTCCCTTTGGCTACCTCGGCAATCATCCGAGTGGCCATCAGGTTCACTTCAATGGTCAGTTCTTCATTCAGAGCGCAGGCCGGATCCCCGACAATTGCCCCTAGATGAATGACCGCGTCCATGCCCTGCATGGCTTCGACCACTTTGTCTACCTGGCGAAAGTCCGCCTGGATCAGTTCCAGCCGTGGGTGTTTAAGAACATCTTCAATCGGTTCTGTACCGTAAAAAAGCAAATCCAGTAAACGAACGTGGTAGCCTTTGTCCAGCAACTTTGGAAGTAATGCCGAACCAATATATCCGGCCCCACCGATGACTAAAACAGTTTTAATCTGGTCTGCGCCCTCAACCTGTGAGCCCAGGAGTCGGCGTTCCGCCTGATTCATGGCTATCCACAACCTGGCCCACAGGCGTGCGCCGATCAGCAGTGCCAGTGTGATAGCCCAGGCCAGGATCAGAACGCTACGCGGCAGCGAAATGAAATCTGGCAAGAGGAAAGCCAGGGAACCAAAGATTAGATAGCTGAGGCTGACCGCCTGAGCAATAACCAGGGCCTTATAGCGCCCGCGGTAGCGCCGGCCGTGAGTATAAAAGCCACTCCAATAAAAGATTATCAGGCTAATCAATGTCAGCAGCCAGGCACTGCCGGTATAGGCGGCAACGTGGCTGCGAAGGGCAGTCCTGGCCAGGATAGCGGTTCCTTCAAAACCAACTCCCCACAGGTAACGCAGTGTTAGCCCAGAGAGGAAAGCCGCGTTGATCATGACCGCATCGGCAATCATGCGAATAGCCATATCAAAGGTTATACGTTTCGGCCAAAATCTGTACATCTTATTCCCTCATTGCCCTGGCACACAGAACCGCTCAGGTTACTCTAGCGTCTGTCCTTAGTAGGCAGGTGTGAACTCGTCAACCCTGTCAATTATGGTAAACACTAACCGTGACCAGAACGTGACCACCGATGCGCTCACGCGGTGACCAGAGCCTTTTGAACGGCCCGGCAATGTTCGTGAATGCGGCTTACGGTCGCACAAATACCCAGGGCCACCTCGTCGCTCATATGCGACCAGATTGGCAAACTCAGGCTGTGATTTGACAGCCATTCCGTTTCCGGCAATGGTTGGCCATTCGTGTAATGCGCGTAAGCTGTCTGGCGGTGAACCGGCGGTTGGTAATATTTGCGCGTGTCTATATTCTCGGCCGCCAAGGCCTGGGCCAGTTCATCCCGATTTAACCCAAAAGCCTCCGGCTCCATAGTGATGGAAAAATCCTTATAGGAACAGCGATTGCCATTCTTCACCACCTGGAAACCAATACCCGGCAAACGGCCCAGTTGTTCGTGATAGATGTCAACCACTTCATTCCGGCGGCAGGCCGCATCTTCCAGCATCTTCAAGCTATGCAACCCAAGCAGGGCATTAAATTCCGGCATCCGGGCGTTAAATCCGGCAAACACGCTGTCGTAGTGGCCGTCGTTGCCATACTCCCGGCCGATACGTACCCGCTCCGCCAGCTCGTCCTCGTTGGTCGCCACAATGCCCCCCTCGCCGGTGATCAACAGCTTCGTCGGGCTGAGGCTATAGACGTGAGCATCTCCCTGGGCGCCAACAGGCCGCCCCCGATAAAGAGCGCCAAAACCGTGAGCTGCGTCAAAAATGAGCTTTAGGCCGTGCCGGTTGGCCACCGCCTGCAAGGCCTCAATGTCGGCCGGGTTGCCAAAGTTGTGTACGGCGACGATGGCGCTGGTCTGAGGGGTAATAGCCGCCTCGGCCGCGGCCGGGTCCAGGTTCGTCGTCCCCCGGTCTACGTCGGCGTACACCGGCCGCAGGCCGGCCCAGACCAGGGCGCTCACCGTGGCCATAAAGGTAAAACTGGGCACGACCACATCGCCGGCCAATCCCAGTCCCTGGTAAGTTAACATCAACCCGGTGGTGCAACTGGAAACGGCGATGGCGTGTTTTATCTTCAAGTGTTGGGCCACAGCGTCCTCAAACGCCCGCAAGTGGCGGCCTTTGGTTACCATGCCACCATTTAAGATACCACTTACTTCCAGTTTCAGATGGTCAAAACTAGGCAGAACTGGACGGACAATAGAAATCATTTGGTCAAATGTAGGTTTTCCTCCCAAAACTGCCGGGATATTACTACTCATATAAAAATCTTCTCCTTATTGGGAAAAATCTCTCTCAAAAGCAATGGTAACAAATCCAGGGTGTTAACTTCGAAATCTGCCTCATAGCCAGACTCTGGGAGCAGTCCGCTATGCTCTGTCGCCGGTCTTACCACCCGTACCGTAGCCATACCCATCTGACGAGGGCCTTTGAAGTCCTTACGGGGGTTGTCACCTACGTAGACAGTTCTATGTGGTGCTACCTCCAATCGCTCCAGCAAACTTTCAAAAGGCATAATGGACGGCTTCCAGTGTTCCCGTCCCCAGGCATCAGTATAGACAATTGCATCAAACCTTTGCACTAAATGCAGTGCCCTTACCTTCAGACGCTGGACAGCCCGGTAACCGTCCGTAAGCAATCCCAGGCGGAACCCGGGACGTAAAAGAGTAAGGACCCGTTCAGCGTCAGGATAGAGCTTTAATTCCGGCTCGTGGGTTCGGTAAACTTCTACCAAATGCCGTATCAGTTCTACCTGGACAGGAATACCTAAATGTCGCAAAAGTACATTAAAATTCTCGCCCCGTTCACCATGTTCAAAGGATTCGCACAACCGTTGATAAGCATCTACAACATTTACCTGGTAAACTTCCCCTAAGTAATGTGCTACAGCACGAAATCCACTATGAACGTATGATCGTTCCGGATAAAGCGTATCATCTAAATCAAACAGAACAGCGTACGGGCACACGATAGACTGCCTCCCCCGGCACATAAACGGCTTCTTCGTAGCGGAACATATAAAAGTCATCAATGAAATTACCGATACAAGGCTCAACTGATTCGCCAAGGGTCATACGGACAATTTGGGTCGGATAATCGGCTCCTGCAGCAATAGACAAAGGCAAACCACCCCCAACTCTTGGATTTATTTCCGTAAATTGAATCCCTTCGTCACTGACAAAACATTGCACGGTAACCGGGCCAATGGCACCAAGTTTTTCCAACAGACTAACAACAGCCTCAATAATCCGCCAATCCTTCACTGTAACGCCCTTGCTAATCTCGCCAGCCCGCACTTCAAGTCGGCGACGCGGTACTGCGTTCAAGACACGGCCGTTCAAATCCATCAGGACGTCAACGGTGTACTCCTGACCCCGGGCGTATTCTTGAACGATAGGGACTGGTACGTAACGCAAGAAAAAGGCTAGTTCCTCAGCGTTGTTAATCTTAAAACTTTTGATACTGCCGCTGCCGACAGCCGGCTTGATAAACAGGGGATAGGTTGCCCGGCCTGGGGCTAGATCATCCAGAGCTAGGGTGCGAACTGTGGGAATATCATGCTCGGTAAAAAACTGGGCTGTTAACCGCTTGTCGCGACAGATTTGCACTACCGGTAATGAAGAAATGAGAGTCAGAATACCAGCTTCAGAAAAAAGTTCCTGGTGCTCGGCCAGGATTAATAAATCAGCGTCAATCAAAGGCATGATCAGACTAATCTCATACTCCCTGCAAATAGAAAGCAGCGTTGGAATGTAAGATGGGTCGTGAACTGACGGTATCACATAATGGTAGTCACATATATGCAAGACCGCCGACAGGGGTGAAGCATCCGCGCCCACGAATGTTGTCTTAATGCCTAGGTGATTAAAAGCCTCGCGAAATGCCTGCACCAGGGAAACCTTACGCCCAGCGCAGGTAAAGAGTACGTTAAGTCTCTGTTTGGACATTATGGCTCGACGGTTACTTCTCTGAGTTGTCACTAAAAGACTTGATGACCAGGGCCTGACCCGTTGGCAATACAAGGGATTGCTCGATTTTATCGGCAAAAAACTCATCAACACCCGCCTTGGCTGCGTGGCGATAAGAGTAAAACCCATAATCGTCAAAAACCATGACGCCTCCCGGCACAAGCCGGGGCCAGAACCATTCGCAGCAGGCTAACACAGAAAGATAAATGTCTACATCTATATGGACAAAGGAATATTGAGGGACGTTCACTACTTCAGAGAACGTATCAGGCATGAAACCCGGATGAAACTCACAAGACGAAGCATATGCCCGCAGACGATTCCTGACAAACTCTAACGAAGTACCTGAGAAATCACCTGGCGAATGATAGTCCCGTTCAGGGAGGGCTGTGTCAGGCATGCCGCTAAATGTATCAAAAAGGTGCAATCGGGCAGAAGAATGGTGTCGTGTTAAAACCTCGGCCAGGATCTGAGCTGTTCCCCCCGTAAAAACACCGCATTCTGCCATATCGCCTGGGAGATGGGCCGCCTGGCAAGCCAACTGGTACAGAAGGTAACACCGGTCAGGAGATACTACTAGAGGGCCATTAGCCTGAACAATTCGGATTATTTGAGCAAAATTGGACGAGGAGTCCAGATCAAACCAGGGGGTGAAAACTCTATCACCAAAGGGAACGTGAATCGTGTAAGAACGCCCCTGAAAGAAAAATTTGGCCAAAAAATGCCAAAACCAGTACCATGGCCTACGGAGGAGTTTACCGAGCGGTGAAAGTGCAGCACCCTTCATAAAGCTTTTTTCTCAAGAGCAATGTATGTGGTGATTGGGTTTATTCAATCGTTTGCCGTACTAACATAAAGGCCTCGGCCGCCAGCAGGCCGACGGTAAAGCCGCGCAGCCGAGCTAGGGCTTCAATCGCCTGCAAAGAGCGGGGATGAGGTGGTTCTTTTACTTGGCTCCGGTAGCAGGCCATTGCCCCAAGTTTATGATCTAGGTATTTGGTAATATCTATAAAAACTGTGGGGATGAATGTAGTATCGCCCATAGGGGCAGCCCATTCTGTTTCTGATAATGTTTCGTAACAGAGCAGGGTGCGAACTGGGCAATTGTGAATGGGGCGTGACGCTATCAACGTCGCCTGGTAAACCACCTGGTGATCAACGTGAATATCGCCCCGGTGTGGTAGATAAATGATCTCTGGCCGGAATGAGAAGATAACCTGGCGTATGGCTTCAGCCACTTTATAGCCAGGCAAGCTGTCCAAACGGGGAGCAGGAAAATCTAGAAAATGAGCTTCCGAAACACCCAATACCTGGTGGGCTGCGTGCAGTTCCCGGTGCAAGGTAGCAACCTGTTCAGGTGGAAAAAGTTGGGAATCTCCACGGGTTACAATAAGAACCTGCACCAGGTCTCCCCGATCATTGTGGCGAGCGATAACACCTCCGCAACCCAACACCTCGTCGTCAGGATGGGCCGCAATGACTAATACTCGCTTCATTTTTTTATTCCAGGAGTTTCCTCGTCACTTCCCCGCAATTAAAAAGCGCATCCACAATGGATAGGTTAGGCACAAAGCCGGCCGTCGCAAACTGTTGCTCGTAGGTGGGTGCAGAGAACTCCTGCCATCTGACGCCAATGCCCGCCGCCGCAAAAAGTGACAGATCCATGTACTCCCGGCCGCCTGGCCCGGAGAGATAACAATCAGCGCCTACCTTACGGCAGATACGGATCAGCCGTTCCGTCTGCCCCCCGGCGACCCCTAGCACCGACGAATAGAGAATAGGCGTTCTGATGCCTAACAATTCCGTCACCCACTCGACCAGGCGCATATTCAGCCGGCACAGGCTGTTTATTTCTTCGTCCAGGATCGCCTTCAAGCCGGGACCAAAGGTTTCAAAAAAAGGCGCTCTGGAATAGTTAGAAAGCAGCGCCTGCCAATGTTTACGCGCCCAGGGAACCTTTGGGTCAACCTCGACTTCGTTGATAAGCTGGCCAAAGTTGTGCAATACCGGCACGGTCAACCATTGCCAGCCCTGGCCGGTCTTGATCTTGTTGCGGTTCTGCAAGCCGTTCTTCTGAAACTGGACGTCGTCCAGGGCGACAAAAACGTCGCAGCCCAGGAGTTTGTGAAAGAAGCCCAGGTACGGCAAATATTGCGGCTGGTGGATGGCCACGACCGTCACGGCCGGCCCTCGCCGGCCGCCCCACTCTCCCACTCCATCCGCAACAGGCCCATCAAGATCAGGTCTTCAGCCACCCCTTTGATAGTGATAGTTCGCCGCAGCCGGCCCTCTACCTGGAATCCAAGCCCTTCGTACATCCGAATGGCCCGGGCGTTAGAAGCAAAGACCCGCAGCCAGATCCGCTCCAGGTTCAGGTCCTGGAACCCATAGGTAATCAGGTGGTGGCAGGCTTCGCTGCCCAGCCGCTGTCCCCAGGCTTCCCGATCGCCAATGCGAATCCTGAGTTCGGCCGCCCGGCCCACCCAATCAATGCCCACCAGGCAGCACGTCCCGATCAACTGCGGCTCCTCGCGCCGAACGTCGTCAATGGCAAACCAGACGCTATCCGTCGCGCTGCTAATCTGCTCAAACCATTTTTCCTGTTGGTAGTCATTAATCGGTTGGAAAACGTTTGAGTACTGCATCACTTCCGGGTCGTTCACAAACCGCCGCAGGCTCTCCAGGTCATCCCGGCAAATCGCCCGCAAACAAACATTTTGCCCCCGAATACCCCACCCTGCTTGATCGCTCATAATCTTATACTCACTCAGCACACTCCCCTTGTCACCTTGTCACCCCCTCACCCCCTCTTCCCCTGTCACCCCCTCACCTCCCTCTGAAAAATGCGGGTCAACCTGGCGCTCAGGCGTCGTATTCTTCTGGGCCACCAAGACAAGCAGGGAACCAACCAGGATCTTAACGTCCAACCACACCGACCACTGCCGGACGTACTCCACGTTAATATTCTGGCGTGTGTGCCAGTCGTTGCCAAACGCCCCCCGCGTAAACGTCCAGGCCGTACACCCTGGCGGCATGGCAAAGCGCAACAACTGCTCGGCTGTGTAAACGTCGAGATTCCGGGGGATATCCGGCCGCGGCCCCACCAGGCTCATCCGGCCGGACAGGACGTGAAACAGTTGCGGCAGCTCGTCCAGCCGCCAGGCCCGCATCCAGCCGCCTATCGGCGTCAGGCGCGGGTCAGAGCCGGTCACCTCCCCCATCCCCTGGGCCGAGCCATCCGGCCGGTCGGCCACCATGCTGCGAAACTTGAGCATCTTGTAGGGGCTGCCGTCCAACCCTAACCGTGTCTGGGCCAGCAAAACAGGACCTTGACTGGTTAGCCGGACCAGGAGCGCGGTCAAGAGGATGGCCGGCCACAGCAAAAGCAGCAAGAAAACCGCCACCGCCACGTCCAGGGCTCGCTTCAGCAGGCGTTGGATACGTTTGCGACGCCACGGCAGTTCTCCTCCGGCCCTGGCAACCACTTCGGCGATGTGCGCTTCCTGAAGCGCCAACTCACTATCGTTGCTCATACACTCATCTGGGCCACGGCCGAACGTTGGGGAGCGGCCAGTCCTTTTTCTTGCAGCAGCCGGTGATACTCTGCTTTGACGATCTCAAAAACGATTTGTTCGTCAAAGCGCTTTAAGGCAATGGACCGGCCCTCCTGGCCCATCCTGGCCGCCTCCTCTGGGTGGTTCAACAGGTACAGGATAGCCTCGGCCAGGGCCGGAACGTCTCCCAGGGGAACGATCAGGCCATTCCGGCCTTGCTCGACGGCCGTGCGGCAACCACGCACATTCGTCACTACCGCCGGCACGCTCATCGCCGAGGCTTCCATCACCGAGCGCGGGAAAGCCTCGCGATAAGACGGCAGCACAAACACGTCCATGAGGGAGTACAGTTCCGGCATATCGTGGCGCATGCCGGTGAAAACAGAAATGTCGGCGATACCATACTCCCCGGCCGTCTCCGGGGTAATGGCGTCCTCTTTGTCGTAATCAATCATGCCCACAAACAAGAACCGGACGCCGGGTATTTGCTGCCGGATCACTTGCGCCGCCTGGAACAGCTCCCGGATCCCCTTGTCGGCCACCAGCCGGCCAACAAAACCGACCACCGGAACGCCGGCCGGCAATCCCAACTCCGCTCGTTTTTGTTCCCGCATCTCCTCGCCAAGCCGGCTGCGGTCAAAGCGCCGCACGTCAATGCCGTTGCCCAGGAACTTCATCTTCTCCGGCGGACAAACGTTTTCCCGGCGGGCTGTTTCCAGGTCTTCTGGGTTTTGCGACAGGACCACGTCGGCGAAGCGCATACCTGTTTTAGCTAGGGTCACGTAAAAACGCCGCCAGTGGGCCGGCATGTTGTCGTGAAAGTAAAAGCCGTGGAGCGTTGTGACGACCACCGGGACCCTGGCCAGGCGGGCAGCCATCGTTCCATAGAGGTCCGCTTTGGCCGTGTGGGTATGAACAATCGTGAAGCGCTCACGACGCATGATCCGGTATAGCTGCCAGAAAGCTCGCAGGTCAGCTATTGGTGTCAGGTTGGAGGCACGCACGAAGGGTATGGGGATAAAGTTGACACCGGCCGCACCCAAAATAGATACAGCCGGTCCTGGCGCAGAAATACCACTAACGAGGTAGCCAGCCTGCTGAATGCTCTTTAATTGGTTGAGCAGTAAATGTTGTAGCGCCAGATCGATCGTCGCAATGTGAGCAACTTTAACCATGAGCAGCAGGGAGTGGTTTCAATTCAGGGGTAGTCTTATTTTTGGAAGCGACCGGGGCGACTGAAAGCGCTTTTGTTTCGCTCAGTATTAGCGCTTCAAAAGCAATAAATATGACCAGCATAAGCCAGTAGGGCCGGTCTGTAAACATGCGGTTGTAGTAATGGCTGACAAATTCGCTGCCGAAGCCGATTAAAAGGACGAGGGCGGAACTTCGGTAAGGAGTACCGCGAGCCAGGAGAAATAGTCGTACGGCCCGTGAGAATACAATCCCTAGAAAACCGACATAAATGACAATACCAATCAACCCCAGCTCGGCTACAAAACGCCACGCGCTGCTGTGCAGTTCGTTACCTGTGTGAGAATACTTCGAACGCCAAAAACCTGTCCAGCCAATACCCAGAATAGGATTCTCCTTAAAAGCCTGAATGGCGCCTCGGCGCTGCATCAAATCAAACTCATCGTCGTTGTCCAGCACTTCAGCATCACTTTCCGAGGCAGTCGCCAATCTTACTCTATCACCTAGCGTCAAAAGCTCGCCTCTAAAGTAATCCAGTTGCCCTAAATACTTGCCACCGTTTAGCAATACAAAAGCCACAAAAAGTCCAGCTACAATCACGTGTCCGGTTAATTCAAAACGTCGCCACCCACGTAAAGCAACAAAACTTAACAATAAACCAGCGGCCCCAACAAGAGCTCCAACGAAGACAGATTGGCGGCCAGACACGGCAATGGTGTAAAGAACTAGTACCATTACCGGGTATAAACCAAGTCGTTCCCAACGGGAGACGCCCGGCCAAAACCGGTACATGAGCAACATCCAAAAACAAGCGAACATGTAGATGCCCATTTGCGACCGGCCGTCAAATGGCCCAACGGCGTTTTCGTCTCCAGGGGAGCCAATCTGGGCTAGCAAAACCCACGCGCCAACTATGGCCACAGAAACCGCTAAACACCTGAACAGGTACAGCAAGTAATCTTTGCGGAGTAGCAACAAGTTGTAAAACGCGGCTGTAAAAAATACTTGAAAGAGTAAAACAATTACATATATGAAGCCATGTAAAAGCCTTATCCCAATCAGTTGAACAATCGAGACCAGAGCGATACTGAACCAGAACCATAATAAAACAATCAAGGGATGTAGTTTTACCGGCCTGGCGTGTTTCCAAAAATAGAGTAGCGTAGCTGCAATGAGGAACGCTCCATTTAATTCAAAGGCTCCTACGTTCGTACGAATAAATGGGACGAATTTGGTTTCGGTCAAAAAAACAGTAAAAATTTGGCTGCCTATTAGCGCCGGGAATATCCACGGTAAAGTATGTTTTTTGCTACTTCCACTTAGCATGGCGCCGGATTCTGAAACGAAAGTATTCCCATGATCAGCCGTGGTATTGAGATCTGATTTGGATCGCTTATTTAGGGTTCGTCTCACAATGACCCTCCACGAGCTGTCCAACAAGGTCAACGATACGGTCCGTTGACCTGTCACAAGTTGCCAGGTGGCGGGCCAGGTAGGCCGCAATTGCCGGCCCGCGCTCTACTTCGCGGGCCAGCAACGCCCGGACCTGGTCCACCAGCGGCGCGTTCCAGCTTAATCCCTGGGCGGCGTCGCCGCTGACGTAATCGTAGACAAAGCCGGTGCCAGGGATCTCCAGTATACCCAGCGGCAGCCCAAAGAGTAAAGCCTCCAGGCCCACGGTCGAGGCCATGACCACGGCCGCCCGCGCCAGCCTAAACAGCGGGTAGAGCGGGGCCCGGCTTAACACCGTGATTCGAGCGGAGAATGGCAAACTGCCCAACACCGCCTGGAAATCCTCAACCGATTCCCGGCCGTGCAGCTTAATAACCAGGTGAAACTCCGGATCGTCAAACAGCGAGGCCAATTCCGTGACGAAGCGACGCGCCAGCGCCAGCTTCTCCTGCGTCGTGCAAAAGCCCTGGTCGTCTATCGGGTTAGACAAAAAGAGCAAAAGCCGCCTCCCCAGGTGGTATTCCTGTTTCAGTTGCTCTGCCTGGGAGCGCCAGTCGGCCGTCAAGACCGTATCAAAGCGTGGGTTGCCGGTCAGGTGAATCCTCTCTTCGGGTACCCCCTGCTGGCGAAAATAAGCGGCGCTGCCCTCGCCCCAGGCGGCAATAGCCGCCGCCCCGCCCCGGCCGTAAACCTCCTGGCCATTCCCGGCCGGCAGCGGGAACCGAATCCCCTCCTGGACCAGCACAAAGGGAATGCCCCGGGCGTGCAACTGCTGCACGATCCGGTCGTAGGGAAAAGCGGCGTCGTTGGGCAAAACCACCAGCTCTGGCGGCGCAGCCAGCCAGGCCCGCAGCGGCCGGTCCAACAGCACGCGCCAGCCGGCTCTGCGGATCCACCGGCGCAATACCTGGGACCCCGCCTTGCCCGTTTGCCGGCCGGTTGACGACGAGGGCCGGAAATGAAGGGGAATAATCTGCACAAACGTCACGTTCTCAAATCGGAACTTCTCCACCGGCGAAGCCAGCCCCCGCAGCTCACATAGCGACACCGCCCGGCAGCGATACCCCGACCGCCGAGCCAGCTCCTTCACCACCGGCCTGAACATCTCCACATGGTGGCCGTCATTCGACAATAAAAAATCAACTTTAGGCACGGGGCTTACCTAATACAAAACCTGCTGAGAGATCGCGAATGGCGCGAATAAGCGAATGACGCCAATAATTTTTTCCTTTAAAAATTCGCGTGATTCGTTCATTCGCGTGATTCGCGTTTCAAAATACCCAATAACCAATCAACCAATAACCCGCCCACCCGCTACCTGCCGATCAATCTCCCGCCCGATCCGCTCGCAATTGCGGACCACGTAATCCACCTCGTCCAGCGGCGTCGGGACCGGCCCCTGCCCTTGCAGGTACTCGTCAAAGGCCCGGATAATCCGGGTGTGTGGCGTCTCGCCTTGTAACTGCCGCCAGAAGTAGCGCGAACGGTCCGGCAGCCAGCGCAGCATCGTCGCCCCTGAGGCCAGCAGCGTCACCCCGCCGATACTCCGCTTCCAGCGCCGGTCCTGGCTCGTCGTCAGCGTGGCAAAGTCGCCCAGGATATCCACCGTGATCGTGCCCTCCGTCCCCTGCACGGTAAAGACCCGGCGGTTTTGCCGGCAATTGGCCGAAAAGTGAATCGTCGCCAGGCACTGCCCATTCTTCAGTGTAATGATGACCTCGTCGGCCGGCGCGCCGGCCGGGGCCTGGTCCGTGTGCGCCGTCGAAACGCCGGCCAGTTCCAGCGGCCCGGCAAAATAATGGGTCAAATACAATTCGTGCGGCAGCGTTTCAAACCAGCGGCCGCCGGGCAATTGATGAGACCAATGGCTGTTGCCGGCCAGCATCCGGTCCGCCTCCGGGCTGGTCAAAAATTCACGCTGGACCCGAATAATCCGGCCGATACGCCCCTCGTGTACCCAACGCCTGGCCTGCTGGACGCTGTGAGAAAACTTCAAGTTGTGAATAACCGTGATTTTATCCGGCGATCCGGCCAGTAGCCTGGCCATCTCCTCCCAGTCGGCCATGTCCGTGACCAGCGGTTTTTCAATTACCAGGCGCTGGCCGGCAGCGATCACTTGCCGGGCAATCCGGCCGTGGCTCTGCGGCGGCGTACACACGTCTACCACGTCGCACTCGGCAATCAACTGCTCCAGTTCCTCGTAAATGGTAGCAATCTTAAATTCCCTGGCTCGTTTTTCGGCCAGCTCACGGTTCAGGTCAAACACCCCCTGCACCCGGCCGCCCTCTGTCCTGGCCCACGCCCTCAAATGCGCCCCCGAAATATGCCCGCAACCCACCAACCCAACCTTATACTCTACCATCCTTACCCTAACACTTCCTCTTAAAATCCCTCTCTCTAGCTCTTGCTCTAGCTCTTGCTCCCACTCTCCCCCTCCCCTTGTCTCCCCCTCTCTCTCTAGCTCCCCACCCCCAAAATAGCCCTCTCATAATTCTTTACCACCGCCTCGACCGCAAAACGCTCGGCTGAGCGGCGGGCCATCTCGCCCATCCGCTGCCGGGCTTCCGGGTGGTCCAGCAACCAGGCGATTTTTTCGGCCAGGGCCGGCGCGTCGCCCACCGGTGCCAGCAAGCCATCCTCGCCCGGCCGACTAATAATCTCCGCCGGGCCAAAAGGGCAATCGGTAGCCACCACGGCCGCGCCACAGGCCATGGCCTGGATGAGCACCCCAGGCAACCCCTCGTGCAGCGACGACAGGACAAACACCGTGCAGCGGGCCATGTACTTGAAGGGGTTCTTGTCAAACCCGGCCAGGCACATGTCGCCAACCACCCCCAGGGAGTCAGCCAGGGCCAGCAGCTCGGCTCGCAACGGCCCCTCGCCCAGGATAAAGAGGCGCGCCGGGCGGGCCCGGCGTATCCGGGCAAAAGCCCTGATGAGGCTCTGGAAATCCTTCTGGGCCACCAGCCGGCCGGCGGCCAGGATGACCGGTTTGTCCTCGTGAAACCAGGGGTGGTCTACTGGCTCCTGGGCCAGCCAGCCAAGCTGCTCGTCCACCACCGGGTTGTACACTACCTGGATACCTTCCGGTTTCAGGCCCAGCTTATCCACCAGGTCATCCCGGACACCCTGAGAAACGGCCGTGAGCTGGTCGGCTTGCCGGTAGAGCGCCTTCTTTAACCAGATTACCAACCGTCGCTTGCTGTTCAACCCGCCGTGGTAAATGGTATTCCTTTCTGACAGCACCAGCCGGCCGCGCCGGCCGGCCAGCTTGTGGGCAATGACGGCCGGAATGTTGGCCCCGCCAGAGGTCGAGAAAAACACGTCTGGCCGGTGGCGGCGCAACAGGCCAGCCAGCGGAAACCAGGCCGTCCACAGGCTGGCCGCGTTCAGCGAGTAGACCGGCACGCCGGCCGGCACATCCTCTAGAAACTCGCCTGCTCTTTTGATCAGGATCAAGTTCAGATCAAAGCGTTGCCGATCTAGAGCCCTTAACAGAGTTAGGGTCACCCGGTCAGCTCCACCCTGCCCCAGTGTAGGGCGCAAGAGGAATAGCTTCTTGCTTGTCAATGAATTATACCAACCGAGGGGAGTCTACTTTGACACACTCCTCAGGCAGAGTGAGAGTGGCAATTGTAGTCGCTATAACCAAAAAGATCAGGCAAATCCTCGCGAATTCTTTGATTCACAAACGCAACTTCACTCTCGTCGAAATAATCTACGAAGCCACCCACTTTGCCCTTTCGCGTCTTGTAACTCTCTTCGTCCTCCTTATCTTTTGGTCTCATCACACCAGAGTTAAAAAGGCCTGACCGTTCCATTTGGCGCATATTATCAAAAGAAGCAAAAGCGACAGCAGTAGCAATGGCGTCGTCATCTACGCCTTGAATACCAATAAAGTCAATGACCCGGCGTAATTCCTGATGAGCGTGCGTATGAAGATCCTCGTAGCGCACCAGCAAAAAAGCTTGAGGAACATGACGATTTTCATACCAAATTTTGTAATAGGCCAGCAAACTGTTTAAGCTTCCTACCGGTTCATATAGAAACTCAGAAAGGCTGCAATTGTAGGTTAACTTCCGCTTGCTTTTGTGGAAGTAAGCTGATGGAATGACATCCCTTGGATCGCGCACCAGAAAAATAACTTTCTTGTCCTTGTACCTCTCTTTCGACGCAGACAACTGCTCAGCCCTTTTCCATAAGGGTCCATCCTCGTGTGTGACACGAATTCTTGGTATGTCCGGCTGCAAATCAGAGAGGCCTTCTAAATCCAGCAGGTTACTCTCTGGCAGTTGAAAGTGAAGCTGGAATACCCGTCCAATCATAAGTCTTAACCAGGTCCGGCCGCACTTAGGAAATGATACTAAAAACACGTCTGCCATTTTCTCAGCTTGTCGCCTGGCTTTAGTATGCTGGCTCAACCACATTCGCAACAAGATAATTCTGTGCCTCGCTTTGTAACCTAGTTTACACCAAATTAATCTGCGAGACTTTATTACCATTACTCCTAAGCTATCCAACATTTACCGGTGTCGGATGGCACAGCGCCTCGATTTTTTGTATCAGGTAGTCAGCATACTGGAGCAGTTCCGGGTCGTTTTGTTTGCGCTCGGCCGGGCCACTCACCAACCGGCCAGCTAGACGCTGGATATCTACATTGATAGACTCATCGAGGATAGCTGTTAGAAAATCCACTACAATGCTCTCATCGCCTATAAAGGTTTCAAATTGCCGGATTAACCCAGGCACTTCATTGTAGGCATGAACGTGCATGACCAGCTCATCCAAGAAATTATAAAAAACATTGCCAAAGGTGATCACCGGTTTGCCAAACAATATAGCCTCCAGCCCGGCTGTCCCGGTAATAGTAATGACCCCCTCAGCACCTCGGATCAGATCCTGGCCTTTCACCGTAGGAGCCATCAGGCGCACGTTCGGGATAGCAGTCACTTCCCGGTAATATTGAGCCGAACGGCGGCCGAGAGCCCGGGGGTGGTCTTTCACGTACAAACAGGTATTGTGTGGCAAGCTCTGGGCGACGTTTTGAATGATGGCAAACTGGTGAGTAAAGAATGGCGCGTAGAGGAGCAGAGACAATTCCGGCTCCAGGTGCAGCGGGAAAAAGACGTACTTTTCTCCCTCGGCCGGGAATGAGAAATAGTCAGCCTGACTCATTCGTGCCTGGCGCACAGCCATTATTACCTTGTCGTAGCGCCGTTTGAACCAGGATGTATAGAGCGGATCTCCGGCCTGGGACTTACGATAGTACCTCCGCACCCGGCCGGCAAAAGCTTTAAAGCCGCTGGCCCGCTTTCTTAATGGGCCAGGCGATGGGGCAGATGGCGGAGCCTCTTCTTTTTGGCGTAAAAAGTAAGGCAGCACGCCGCCGCGCCTGAACTCGTTCAAAAACTCGACCGCTCTTTCCCGGTTCGAGCTTTCCACTTGCCCGGAACGTAACGCCTCGTAGCGCTGTTTCACGTGCGGCGCCTCACTAAAGATGGTGTTCGCTAGAGTAAAGTAGGAAGCAATCTTAACGTATAGCGGAACAAGCAGCGGTATGCCCCGCGCTACGGCCACGTTGGACACGACCAGGGCCGACGAAGGCCCTACGTCCCGGCCGGCGTAAACCACCACATCAGGCTGAAAATCGTCAAAAAGCCGCTCAACTGCCTGGAAACGACTCTGAATGTGGACCAGCAACTGGTCGCGTGAATACTTCGATCCCTGCTTAAAAAGATAACCACTGCGCTGCATGCTGAGCCAGCGGTCGTGGGTCACGTATTGCCAGAGGGTGGGAATACCGTACTTCTCCTCCAGGCGGGTCAGCGTGTCCGGTTCAGGGTGGCGGCCGTTTTGCGCGGCCAGGTCATACGTTTCCGACTCAGACAACACCCTGGAGAACAGATCCCCGGCCTCTTCCCTCAAATAGTGACCCTCAGACGAGCTGCGATAGACCACGGCGCTAAACTGGACCTTACCCAGGCGGCTGCGAATCAAATGGGCCAGCGCGTGCGCCAGGTGGGCATCGGCGATAGATTTTACATAAAATAATATTCTCACGGCTTAAAACACCCGCTCCGACCGCAGCAAACGCTCTGCCCGTTCCCAATCTTCTGGGGTATCAATATTCACGCTTCGCTCTGGATCAAGCGGGTAACCAACCAGGCACGGGCCGTATAGGCTATTCTGTTCCATGATCAGGTCCCGGCGCATGACGTATAACGTTCCATCGCGGCGAAAGGCGGCCGGTAAATCCTGCCGGCGAGTCACCAGCGGAACGTTGTCCCCCACGCTGGCCTGCAGCAGCCCATCCCCGTTTTCAAAATAAATCAGGTAAGGGTTGTATTGCAGAGGTACAGCCAAAACGGATACCACCGTGTCGGCGTTCCGTTCCTCTAACAATGTAATGCAGGCGTCAATATCCTCGGCCCGGCGCAGGGGACAGGTCGGCTGCAAAAAGCAAACGGCGTCAAACTGTTCTCCCTGCGCGTCCAGCCACTGTAGCGCGTGTTGGATGACCGGCAACGCCGGCGTGTCGTCCCGGGCCAGCTCGGCCGGCCGCAGGAAAGGCACGTCCAGCCCGCAACGCCGGCCGACCCCGGCAATCTCTTCGTCCTCGGTGCTCAAAATTACCCGCGACAGGCGGCGGGCGGCCAGGGCAGACTCGGCCGTGTACTGCAACAGCGGCCTGCCGCCCAACAGACGAATATTCTTGCGCGGCACGCCTTTGGAACCACCCCGCGCCGGTATTAGACCAAGTACGCGCATGCCGCTATCACCCGTTGTTGTGCTTCCAGAGAAAGACCAATAGAGCAGGGCAGGCTCAGCCCGGTGCGATTCAACTGCGCAGCTACTGAGCCACCCACGGTAAAAGCCCCCTGGTGGGCCGGGGAGAGATGGACCGGCTGCCACAGCGGCCGGGCCTGGACGCCAACCTCTTTCAAGCGCCCCATAAGCCTCCGGCTGTCCAGGCCATAGGCTGCCCCGTCCACCAGAATAGTGTACAGCCAAAACGTACTCCAGGCCCACGGCGCTTCGACCATCGGCGTGATGCCGACTACGCCGGCCAATGCCTCGGCGTACGTTTGGGCAATCCGGCGTTTGGTAGCCACAAAATCGTCCAGTTGTTCCAGTTGGGCGCAACCCATCGCCGCCAGCACGTTTGTCAGCCGGTAATTGTAGCCAACCTGGCTATGAATGTACTCTACCGGATCATCTTTAGCCTGAGTCGTCAAATACCTTGCCTGCCTCGCCCAGGCCGTGTTGTCGGTCACCAGCATCCCACCGCCGCCGGTCGTAATAATTTTGTTGCCATTAAAGCTGAAGCAGGCTACGTCGCCTAAACACCCGGTCGGCTGGCCCTTGTACCTGGCCCCCAGGCTTTCTGTGGCGTCTTCAATCACCGGCAAGTTGTATTTCCGGGCCAACGCCACGATAGGGTCTATGTCACAGGGATGGCCCAGGATGTGTACCGGTAGAATAGCTTTCACCGGCCGGCCGGTGGCCTTGTTAGTCAGCGCACCATTCTCCCAGCGGCAACCATCCTCCAGGAACTCCTGGACCCTCTGCGGATCCATCTGCCAGTATGTTGGCTCAGCGTCAATAAAAACCGGCCAGGCCCCGACGTAACGAATGGCATTGGCCGGCGCAATAAACGTCAGGGAGGAGACCAGGACTTCGTCGCCTGGCTGCACCCCCGCCACCAACAGGGCTACGTGCAGAGCCGCCGTGCCGTTTACCGTAGCCACGGCGTACTGGGTGCCCACGGCCTCGGCCATCATGTGCTCAAAGCGGTCCACGAAGGACCCGACGGAGGACACCCAGTTACTATCTAGGCACTCCTTAATATATTGCCACTCGTTGCCACGAATCTCCGGCACCGAAAGCGGGATAAAACCGCCCTGCGCCGGTGTGCCGGGGGCGAACTGCTCTCGCTGGCTCAATTGCGAAACCTCTGTTCTTTAAAATCTTTGATCACCCCATTTTGGAGCAACCGGATAATTTCAACAATGCCCTCCTGGACAGTGTGGCCAACGTGGAAATCTAGCGCCTGCTCAATTTTGGCAAACGACACCCGGTAATCCCGGGGGTCCTCTTGTTTGCGAACATATTCGACGGCCGCTTCTGGCAGGCAGGCCTGGATCATCTCGACAATATGTTGCTTGCGGTAATTCTGCCCGGTGGAGCCAACGTTAAAGACCTCGTTGCCCACCTTAGCTACCGCGGATTCCAAGACCAGTTGAACGGCGCGAGCGATGTCTCGCACGTGAATGTATGGCCGCCAGAACTGCTCGCCGTAGACGACCAGGTGCTTGTTGACGAACATCTCGGCCGTAAATTCATTGACCGTTAAATCAAACCGCATCCTCGGCGACGTGCCAAAAACGGTGGCAAAGCGGAGCGACGTAGCACACAGGCCATCCGTCTCGGCCGGGTCAAGAATGGTCTGCTCCACCGTCACCTTTGTTTCCGCGTACAGCGACACCGGCCGGAGTTCGGACGTTTCGTCTATTACCTGGTCCGGATCGGTCATTTTACCGTAATTGCTGCACGTCGAGGCAAAGATAAAACGAGACACGCCTGCTTTTTTACTTTCCGCCAGCAGGCTCAGGGAAGCCTCCAGGTTCACGGCCCTGGCCAGCTCCGGCTGCCGGGCGCAGGCCGGGTCGCCGACAATGGCTGCCAGGTGAATGACGGCTTCAACACCTATCAGGCCAGCCCTGACCACCGCAACGTCTCGAATATCGCCAATGACAAACGAGAAGCCAGGGTGCGACCACACCCCCAGCAATGACTCCCCACCATGGCTGAGATTATCCAATACCCTGACCTGGTGGCCGCTGTCCAGCAGCATAGGTACGAGCGTTGAGCCAACGTAGCCGGCCCCCCCGGTCACCAAGAGTTGCATTTAATCAAGCCTCCCGTTCTTTACGTCTTCTTGCGCCTGCTGGTAATCGGTATACTGGCCAATGTCCAGCCAATATTCAAGGATAGGAAAGTTGGCAACCGGCCGGTTCTCTTGCAAGAGGCGTTCGATCAGGTCGGTCATGTCAAAGCGCTGTCCGCAGGGAATGTAGCGGTGAACGGTAGGCTCCAGCAGGTAAATGCCGGCGTTCACCAGGAACGTCAGGTGTGGTTTTTCTTGGACCCGGCGCACGTAAGGTCCCTCTGATTCCATAACCCCGTAAGGCACTTGCAATTCGTACTGGCGAACCGCGACTGTCAGATCGGCGTTATGCCGCCGGTGGAAAGCCAACATGGCCCGGAAGTCCACCCGCGTCAAAATATCGCCGTTAATCACCAACAGTGGCTCCGTCGGCGCTTTCATGAGGCCTAAAGCCCCGACCGTCCCTAACGGCTGTTCCTCGGAAACGTAACTAATCTCCACCCCAAAGGAGTGCCCGTCGCCAAAGTAGGCCTTTATTTTCTCGCCCAGATAGTGGGTAGCGACGTTCACCTGGTGGATGCCGGCCTCGTGCAGACGATTGACAATCAATTCCATCAGCGGCCGGTCGCCGACCGGCAGCAGCGGCTTGGGCAATTCCAGCGTCAATGGGTGCAGGCGCGTGCCAAACCCACCGGCCATAATCACTGCCTGCATAGGTAGGTGTTGTTTGGGGATCAGTTCGTCTAACGTGACCATGTCCACGACCCGGCCATCCTCTGCCAGGAGGGGGATGTGGCGGATGAAACGCTCCTGCATCAGTTGCAGCAGCAGTTCCGGGCTGCTGCCGGCCGGCGCGGTAACCGGCTGAGGGTAGCGGCCGCCCACCTTGCTGGCCAGGAGTTCCTGGACCGGCATTTCCAGGCCCGCCCCGCGCAGCATGGCCCGGCGAATGTCGCCGTCCGAAATGGTGCCAGCCAGGCGACGCTCCTGGTCAACAACCAGGGCAATCCCCTTGGTGTTTTGGTTCAGGCAAGTCATCGCCTGGCGGATAGTGCTGGAGGGGTTAATGAAGAGCCGTTCTAACGCCACCATCGTTCACTTCACCTCTCGCAGTACTCTGGCCGGCACTCCTGCTACTACCACGCCGTCCGGTACGTCTTTTACCACCACAGCGCCGGCGCCAACCACGACGTTTTCCCCAATGCGGATTTCCTGCCGGATGGTAGCCCCCACGCCAATGTGGCTGTTATTGCCAACGGATACGGCGCCAGCCAGACGTGCGCCCGTGGCAATGTGGACGTGATGGCCAATGATGCAATCGTGTTCGACAATAGCCCCGGTATTGACGATGACGTTATCCCCTAGCCAGGCGGCCGCGTTGATAATTGCGCCGGCCATAATCGTCGGACCATAGCCTAATTGGGCCGAGGGCGCAACGACTGCCCGGGGATCCACCGCGCTGACAATTTCCAATCCATGCCGGCGAGCTTTTTCGTAAAGCCGCCAGCGCGGCTGCGTGTTGCCGGCCGTTCCCAGTCCAATAAAAGCGTGACGGATACCTTCTCCAGGTAAGGTTGCCAGAAGATCGTCGTTGCCCAGCACAGGCACACCCAATATCTCGCTCCCCCACAGTTCCGGCCGGGGGTCGAGCAAGCCTGCCAGCTTATAGCCGCCCATCAACCGCAAAATCTCAATGACGACCTTGGCGTGCCCACCGGCTCCGAGACCGACGACTGGCCGCATCGCTACGCCGGCCGCCTGCTATTCAGCCACAGGCAAGTCATAAAAACGCTTGCGTAATAATCGGCCGTCCAGCGTGACCTGGCCGAGGACTCGCACGATTTTTTCGGCCGCCGTCCCATCGCCATACGGGTTCTGCAAGCCACGCAAGCCGGCCCGGAACGATGGCGAGGTGGCCCGCTGGATCGCTTCTAAAATAGCCTGGCGCTCGTGGGCTACGTCCAACACGTTGCCGGCCCGCAGTCGGCCGCGCTGCCGGTCGCCGATGTTAACCACCGGCAACTCAAAAGTGGCTGCCTCAATAATCCCGCTGGACGAGTTGCCAATCATAGCCCGGACCTGTTTCATCAGCGAAAAGTAGCGGCGCGTCCCCAGGTTGGTGACAAAATGAGCGTTGCCATGAGCCGCCACGTACTGCTGAATGGCCTCGCTAATGACGTGGTTGTGCGTGTCGGCGTTAGGCGCTGTGAAAATAACCGGCATACCGGCCGCCTCCAACGCCGCCATCAACTCGGCCACCTGCCCGGCCGTGTGGCCGGCCGACGCTGCGGCCAGGTCCATCGTTTCCGGGTGGAACGTCACCAACAGGGGCGCCGGCCGAAGCGGGAAGCCAATCTCTCGCTCCAGCGCCTCCCCCGATAAGAACTCCAGCGCCGCTAAATTGTCCAGGCTAACAGCTCCACTGACCGTCACTCGCCACGGCTCTTCGCCCATTTGAATCACCCGCTGCCGGTAACGTTTGGTAGAGACAAAGTGGAGGTGGCTCATCTTCGTCAACGAGTGGCGGATGGCCTCGTCCATCGCTCCCTCGGTCAGTTCGCCGCCGGCAATGTGCCCCATTGGTAGAGCCAGGGGCAGTGCCGCCGCTGCCGCTGCCAGCATCTCGAAACGGTCCCCCAACAGCAAAAGCAAGTCAGGGCGCAACCGCTTATAAGCCTGGCTAAACCCAATCACTCCCAAACCAACGGACTTGGCGATAGCCGACGGCGTGTCGCTGGCCAGGAGCATCTCAACCTGTTCGGCAATTTCAAAGCCGTCCGCCTCAATCTCCCGGACGGTGAGGCCATAGGCCGGCGAGAGGTGCATCCCACCAGCAATCAGCCGCAGTTCCAGCGCCGGATCGGCCTGAATACGCCGCAGGATAGGTAAATAGTAACCGTAATCGGAGCGGGCCACGGTGACAACGCCAATACACCGGCTCATGCTATCACGTCCAGCGTCAGCAAGGTTCCGGCCGGGATGGCCACCCGTGCCCTACGGCCAACCAGGTAAGGGCGCATGGCCGGTGGCAGACCTGTCCCCGGCCGCTTAATGGCAATCATCTCTTCCGTCAGCACCGCGCCGGCCGCAATGTCGCCGGCCGCCACCAGGCTGCGGCGGGCCACGTCGGCCGTATTGGCCTCGCTGGCCGTCGGCTCCTTCCGGCCGTGACCCAATGCTCGTTCAACGATGCGAATACCCCGCACCATGGCCGCCAGTTCTTCCGGTTCCAGCGAGGCCCGGTGATCGGGGCCGGGCAGCTCCCGGTCCAGCGTAAAATGCTTCTCGATCACGCACGCCCCCAGGGCCACGGCCGCCAGTGCCACCTCAGTCCCTAACGTATGGTCAGAGTAGCCCACCGGCCGGTCAAAAGCCGCGGCCAGCGTCTGCATCGCCCGCAAATTAGCGTCGGCCGGGTCGGCCGGGTAATTACTGACGCAGTGCAGCAACACCAGATCGTTATTGCCGGTCGCTTCAATTATCCGCACGGCCGTTTCCACCTCACCCAGGTACGACATGCCGGTAGAGAGGATCAACGGTCTCCCTTTGGCGGCAACGTGGGCCAGGAAAGGCAGGTTAGTCACCTCGCCAGACGGCGCTTTGAACACTGCCATGCCCAGGCCGGCCAGGAAATCGGCGCTCTCTTCGTCAAACGGTGTGGACATGAACAATATTCCCTGGCGCCGGCAATAATCATATAATTCGCGGAACGCTGCATAAGGCATTTCCAGCCGCTTCACCATGGCCAGTTGTGATTCTTCCGCCCCGGTCGTCTCCTGTTGGT
Source organism: Chloroflexota bacterium (assembly GCA_022616275.1). GTDB lineage: Bacteria > Chloroflexota > Anaerolineae > Promineifilales > Promineifilaceae. The sequence continues at coordinate 3,319 of JAKEFB010000067.1, read as the reverse complement.
AAGCGGCTTTGGGCGCGTGGGAAGAAATTAACTTTTCCGCCTTGAACGTCTGGAACTTGACGGCGTCGGCCCTGGCGGCCACGGCTGCATCCACCAGCTTTTTAGCCAACGCCAGGTCGCCGTTGTGGTTGACACCCGCCTCGGCAATGACAAAGACCGGCTGCCCAGGGCCGACCATACGTGTTCCTATCGTAATCGCTCGCATTGAAGCACTGCCAAACGATTGTTGAAAATGGTCCTACCCCGCAGCCAGCACTCGTTCCGGGGTCATAGGCAAATCCGTCAGGCGCCTGCCGGTGGCGTCGGCAACGGCGTTGGCCACCGCTGCCGCTGTGGGAATAATCGGCGGTTCGCCCACGCCTCGCGCCCCAAAGGGCCCATGCTCGGCCGGCACCTCGACGATGACCATCTCAATCAGCGACGCCGCCTGATCGGCGTGAGGGACAGTGTACTCCATCCACGAGCCGGTCAACACCTGGCCACTTTCGTCGTAGGCCATCCTTTCATACAGCGCCAGGCCCAGCCCCTGGACCGCACCGCCCATCATCTGGCCGTAAATTCCCGGCGGGTTGATCGCCCGGCCAACGTCCTGGACTACCACCAGACGGTGGACGCGCACCTCGCCCGTCTCTTCGTCTACCGCTACCTCGGCCAACTGGGCGCAAAAGCCCGGCGACGCCGTCTTGTCCAGGTGCCGGCCGCGGCCGACAACCGGCGCATACTTCCCGCCAAAACCCATCGTCTTGCCGGCCAGGCTGGCCAGAGTGATACTTTTATCCGGGACGCCCCGCACCTGCACCGCCCCGTCCACAATCTCCAGATCGGCCGGGTCGGCCTCAAACTCCTCGGCGGCAATCTCCAACACCTGGGTCCGCGCCTCCCGGACGGCCTGGATCACCGCCGGGCCGAGAGTATAGGTGATTTTGCTACCGCCGGCCGCCCCGCCAAAAGGCGCGCTGGCCGTATCGCCGTTAATCACCCGCACCTTGTCCGGGGCCATACCAAACGCCTCGGCCGCAATCAAAGCCAGTCCGGTAGCAGTGCCGGTCAGGTCTACCGAGCCAATCGTTACCTGGAGCTGGCCGTCCCGGTTGAGCAGGCAGGTCGCCGCCGCCGGCTCGGTTCCGCCCGGCCAGCCGCCAATGGCCAGGCCCACCCCCCGGCCGGCGGCGCGGGCCTGTTCTCGTTCCTGCCAGGCCGGGTGGGCCTGCAACGCTGCCAACACCTGGCTCATGCCCATCGAGGGCCACGGCTTGCCGTCGGCCATCAGGTCCCCCGGTGCGGCGGCGTTCTTCAACCGCAGCGCCAACGGGTCAAGAGCCAATTGGTGGGCCAGCTCGTCCATGGCGCTCTCCAGGGCAAAAGTAGGCTGGGTGGCCCCCGGCGCCCGGTAAGCGGCTGCCGAATGCTTGAACGTCAGCACTTCCGTGTAGTGGATGTCCAGGTTGGGTATATTGTAGAAACTACCCAGCAAAAAGGCGGCGTTGGCGTGTGGGCTGGGGTAGCAGCCAACGTCAAACGTCAACTCCGCCGCCAGGGCAGTCAACGTCCCGTCCCGCCGGGCGCCCAGCTTCAGCCGCATCCGGGAGGCCGGCGTGGGAATGCCGGCCACCATCTCCTCCAATCGGGTCAAGACCAGCCGGACCGGCCGGCCCACCCGCTGGGCAACCAGGGCCAGCAGCGGCTCATAAAGGATGAACTTGCCGCCGAAAGCGCCGCCGACCGGCGTCCCAACGATCCGCACGTCCGATTCAGGCACGCCCAGGATGGCTGCCACTTCTTCCCGGATCCAGAACGGTGCCTGGGTGCTGGTCCAGATGGTCGCGCCGCCCGTCAGCAGATCAGGCTGGACGAGGCTGGCGTGCGGCTCAATGTAACTCTGGTGGACTCGGGACGTGGTATACACCCGCTCGACAATCACGTCGGCTTCGGCCAGGCCGGCGGTGATGTCTCCCCTACTAAAAGAATGCCGGTCACAGACGTTGCTTCGCTTCTGCTCCTCTGGCTGGCCGTCCTTCACTGCCGCCCCGTGTGCCTGCGCCTCGGCCGTCACGCCGGGCAGACCGGCCGGCCAGACCAGCGGCGCTTCGCCGGCCAGCGCCTGCTCCAGGGTGACCGCCGCCGGCAGAGGCTCATAATTCACCTGCACCCGCTCGGCGCCATCCATAGCCGCCGCCTCGTTCTCAGCCAGCACCAGGGCTACTGGTTGCCCGGCAAAGATGACCCGCTCGCGGGCCAGCAGCAGGCGGAAGCGGTTTTTCGGGGCAATCTCCGGCAACTCCTGGGCCGTCAACACGGCCACCACACTGGGCACAGCCAGCGCGCCGGCCGTGTTGATCTCGACGATCCGGGCGTGGGCGTGGGCGCTGATCACCAGCCGGGCGTGTAGCATCTCCGGTAGCCGCAGGTCAGGGGCAAAGCGGGTCGTCCCGGTGACTTTGGCCCGCCCGTCCGGCGGCAGCATGGAGCGGCCGATGGCCGTATAGGTCGTCATACACCAACCTCAGGCCGGTAGCATCCGGTTCAGGACCATTTTCACTTCCTCAATCGAAAACGGCGCCGGGTTCTGGTCCAACGCGGCCTTCAACCAGGTGGTCTGCTCGCCAAACATGGCCACATCCGCTCGGGACATGCCGAAACGGTCCAGTGTTTTGGGAATGTCCAGGTAATCGCAAAGCTGGCGTAGCCGTTGGGCGAAGCGCTCACTCTTTTCCTCCAGCCTCAGCCCAGGGTCGGCGTCTTCAATCAGGTCATACAGTTCTCCGTAAACGGTGCAGCCCCGGTCCACGTTATAGGCCACCACTTCCGGCAGGAAGACCGCGCCGGCCAGGCCGTGCGGCACGCGGAAATGGACCCCCAGTGGATAGGACATCGCCCCGGCCGGGCCGGCCCCGGCGTTCATCAGCGCCGTGCCTGCGTAATAAGCGCCAACCTGCATCCGGCCGCGCCACTCCAGGTTGTCTGGCTCGTCTACGACCCTGGTCAGGTTATTAAAGACCAGGGCAAACGCTTCGCGGGAGAAGATGCGCGACGTGGGTGTGGCCCCTTTGGCCACGTAACTTTCCACGGCGTGGACCAGCGCGTCCATGCCAGAGGAAACAGTCACAGTACGTGGGCAGGTGACAGTCATCAATGGGTCCAGCAAAGCCACTTTTGGCAGGTACATGGACGTGTTAATGCCAAACTTGCGCATCTCCTTTTTGTCAATAAAGACGGCATTCGGCGTCACCTCGCTGCCGGTCCCGGCCGTGGTAGGGATGGCAATCAACGGCGGGCCGGGGTTCTTTACCAGGTTAAAGCCCCGGTATTGGATAGCCGG
>JAKEFB010000066.1 GCA_022616275.1 Chloroflexota bacterium | reverse complement strand
TATTTTATTGGCCCGGATTCTTGACCGGATTTCCAGGCTCGGCAGTGTTCATAACGCTCAACCCTGCCTCAATTCGCCTTAATTGACGAAGGTATTGTATTGTGTAATGTGCTTTAAAGGCTTGCATTTCACAGAACCGCCAGATTACGATCTGAACTCATTGCAAGCTTTTTTGTACGGCGAGAGGGTTACTGCCGGACTCGAAAATGTACGGGTCCTTATACTGAATTTCTCTCATACAGTTCCGCCAAGCAAGGTGTAATCTCCAGCCGAGGTCCATTAGAAGATTGTTGGGCACAGTATTTTATACATCCTCAACCTGCACTTCTCCCCCGGCCGTCACTGTCACCATCTGCCCCTCCACTAACAATGCATAATCGGCCGGGGCCAGCGTTACCACCGGCGGGGCCTGGCCGTATAGCTCCCGGGCCACCACTGCCCCCAGGGCCAGGATGGCGTCCGGCTCGGCCGTAATAATCGCCGCCGGGGCCGTGCCCACCCTGACCGCTTCCAACAAAATGCTGCTGGCGCTGCTCGACCCCCGCCCGGCCGGCAAGACCAGCACCCGGCCGGTCACCACCTCCCCGGCCCGTGGATGGCGCTGGTCAATAATCTCCCCCGTCTGCGGCTCCAGCCCACCCCACAAACTCAATGGCTCCGGCAGCACCAGCGCCTGGCCCCGACCAAAACCAGGCACAAGCACGCGAGCATGGAGAATTTTAGATTTTGGATTTTGGATTTTGGATTGATCGCCACTCATCAGTTACCTCAACGGCCGCCAGGCTAGAACACGCACATCAAATTGCAAAAATAATCTGCGGGGATCGGCGTTAATCAGCGTCCTAAAAAATCCCCTAATCCCAGGGTTAGGTTTTACCTAACCTCAATCCCCGCCGATCAATTAGCCCTCCCACAACGATTCGTTGCGCCAGACTCGGCCGAGGGCGGCCGAGCGGACGCACTCCTCCAGACTCCCGTAGACGACCTGCAGGCCAATGTTGCCGGGCGTGTAATGAGCGAACTTGCCGGAGTTGGTCATGAGCACGCCCCGGCCAGCCCGGACGATGGGGGTGACGACGACGCAGGTATCCACCACGATCTGCGCCCCGGCTGCTTCCAACTCGGCCAGCCAGCCCCGCTTTTGCAGCCCGGCGTAGACCAACCGGTTGGTGCAGACGATAAACTCCACCGCCGGGTGCGGCCGGTGCTGGCGCAGGAGAGGCATCAGCCGGGCAAACTCGACCGGCGAAAAGTGAGGGCTGCCCAGGGCGACCACGTCAATCGGCCCGTCGGCCGCCGTCGAGAGGCGGTCGCGCATCGCCCGTAGCTCGTCCAGCGTCACGTCTATCGTTGCTTCCGGCGGCCGGCCCTGCAAAGCGGCCTCCAGCGTTAGCGCTTCCGGCGTGACGCCCACGGCGTGGAAAAGAGCCACCGCACCCGACGAAGCCGCTGCCGCTCCCAGCGCCTTCAACTGGTCCTCCGTCGTCTCCGGCCGCAGCCCCTCGATAACCGGAATCTTCGTCCCGCTGTGCGCCCCCAGGAAATAGCCCAGGACCGGGTAGAGCGCGTCTTCGCCCAGCAACCGCGCCGGCACGCCCACCAGCCGGAAGAGGAGCTGGCCACGCCGGGGCCCGGCCAGGTGCAGCCCCACCGCCGGGGCCCGGCCAGTAATGGCCGCGCAGATGTCAATGAAATCCCCGTAGCGGTTCGTCCGTGCCCCCAGCACCGAGTTGGCAAAGACAATGGCATTGCTCTCCGCCCAGGCAATTTGCGTCCCGAAAGCCGGCCGGTGCAGCGCCTGGTAAGGGGCGCAGGTCCACGTCGGCCGGCAGCCCATCGCCTCGTAAGCCCGCATCATCCGGCCGGCCAGCGCCCGCACCTGCTCCGAGCCGCGAAAATACTCCGGGTGCAGCAAGTCCAGCGCCCCGACGTTCAACGTCGTCGGCACAACTACTTTCGCTTTGCCTTCGACCAGCCGCTCGGCAAACTCCACGCCCGACTCGCCGTGATACAGGCAGCCATCCACGTGGACCGATTCAATGTCCAGAAGCCGTTCCGCGCCGTAGACCTCGGCCATCGTCGCCAGGATACGCATCGCCATTTGCGCCGCCCGGCCGCGCTCCCCGGCCAGCATCGCTTCGTCACGCGGAGAAAGTTCTAACGTCATAAGCGCCAAGTATAACACCGCCGGAAAACCCCTTCACTTTCACCTGGCAAACAGGCTACAATTGCCGGTGAATGAACAGGAACGACGCTACCTTAACCCTGCGCTTGCTGGGTCCGCTGGCCGTCGAGCGCCGGCCGGGCGACCCCCGGCCCCTACCCGGCCGGAAAACGGGCGCCCTCCTGGCCTACCTGGCTGCCACCGGCCGGGCCCACCCCCGCCAGGCGCTGATGGACCTCTTTTGCCAGGAGAGCGACGACCCGGCCCGAGCCTTGCGCTGGCAATTAAGTGCCATTCGCCGCCACCTCGGCCCGCAGGTCATTATCACCAACGGCCATACCGTCCAATTCAACGCCCAGACGAGCCGGGTAGATAGCCTGGAGTTTGAGCGGACCTTTGGCGGTGAGCTGGACGGCCAGCCTCTGGCTGCCCTGGCCGAAGCCGCCCGGCAATACCGCGGCGACTTTTTGGCCGGGTTAACGTTGAACGGCGCGCCGGAATTTGAACTGTGGCTCCTCGGCGAGCGCGCCCGCCTGCGCCAGCTTTACGAACATGGACTCTCCCACCTGGTTGCCCGCTGTCTAGCCCGGCCGGATTACGAAACAGCCATTCACTGGGCGCAACGGCTCGTCCAGAGCAACCCTCTGCTCGAAGAAGCCCACGCTCGCCTGGTCTGGCTCTACGCCCAAACAGGCCAGCGGCCGGCGGCCCTGGCCCAATACGAACAATGCCGCGATCTGCTGGAACGTGAACTCGCCGTCGCCCCGGCCCCGGAATTGACGGCGCTCTACCAATCCATCCTGGATGGGCACGGGTTCCAGCCGGTCCCGGCTGTGGCGCTGGCCGCCTCGTCCAATGTTCAGGACCTGCGCCGGTCGGCTGATTTTGTAGGCCGGGACGCGGAGCTGGCCCAATTGCGCCGGCTCTGGCAGGCGGCCGGACGGGAGCAAGGCCGGGTCGTTCTCGTCGAGGCCGAAGCCGGCGGCGGCAAGAGCCGCCTGGTTCAGGAGCTGGCCAGCGACGTGACTCCGGCCTGGGCACTGATTGGCCACTGTTACGAATCTACCCGCACCCTGCCCTATCACCCCTGGTTTCAACTTTTGCAGCAGGCCGTGTCCCGCCTGGACGAAGCTGCCCTGGATCGCTTTTCGCCCTTCTGGCTGGCGGAATTAACTCGCCTGTTGCCGTCGCTGGCCGTCCGCCTGGGGATGGCCCCGCGCACGCTGCCGACCACCAGCAATGACCTGGAACGGCTTTTTTCGGCCGTCGGTCATTTTCTCTCCTTCCTGGCCGGCGAAACAGCGGCGCCCGTGCTCATTTTTATAGACGACTTGCAGTGGGCCGACGACATCAGCCTGCGGCTGTTTCACGCAGTGGCTCGCCGCGCACCGGAGATGGCTGTCTTGCTGATCGGCGCCTTTCGCAGTGAAGAGGCCGAAGAGTCGCCAGCCCTGGCCACGCTGCTGCACGATTTGCCGCGCACCGCTTTGCCCGGAGATACCCTGCTCCACCTGAAATTAGCGCCCCTGGCCGAGACCTCTGTCCTGGCCCTGGCCGCCCAACTCTGGCCGGGCCTGGTCGAGGGCTACCGCCCCCACGTCTGCGCCTTGCTGGCCCGCGCCACTGGCGGCAATCCCCTGTTTCTGACCGAGGTCTTGCGGGAATTGGCCTATACCACCGAAGCGCCGGCCGAGGTGCCCGTTCCGGCCAGCGTCCATGACCTGGTCCGCCGCCGCCTGCGCCAGTTGCCGCCTAGCGGCCGGCAGGTGATTGAAGCCATCGCCATCCTGGACATGTCCTTCACCCTCAACCAGGCCTGGCAGACCAGCGGCCGCAGCGAGGACGAAACGGTGAACGCCATTGACCTGGGGCTGCGCTGGCGGCTGTTGGAACCCCAGGCCGGCGACCAGCCGGCCCGTTACGACTTCAGCCACGCCCTCATGCGCGAAGGCGTTATCCAGCAGGTGAGCGACGTCCGCCGCCAGTTGTTGCATCGCCGGGCGGCCGCCACGCTGGCCCAGAGCGCCGGCCGCCTGCCTCCCGCCCAGCGCCACGAGCTGGCTGGCCGCATCACCCGCCACGCCGCGGCCGGGGAGGATTTCCGGCGCGTGTTGGCCTGGGCGCCGGCGGCGGCGGAGCACGCCTGCAGCCTCTTCGCTTACGCCGACGCCTTGGCTGCCTGGCAACTGGCCGTGAACGCCCTGGACCGGCTGCAACAGGAAGGTGACGTAGACGCGAAAATGGCCGGCGAGCAGCGCCTGTCCTTTTTGCTCCGCCAGGTCGAACTCTTGGCCCTCTTAGGGCGCTGGTCGGAAGAAGCCCCCCTGCTGGCGGCGGCCGCCGGCTTGCTAGAGCACTATCCTGACCGGCAATTGCAAGCAGCCTTTCATCTGCGCCAGGCCGTTTATGGCCATGATGTTTGTCATTACGAGCCGGCCCTGGCCAACGCCCAACAGGCTTACCAGGAGTATCTGGCCCTGGAGGACCAGGCCGGGGCAGCCCGCGCCCTCTACGAAATAGCGCGCATCAAAATGAGTCTGGCGCAAAACGTAGAAACTCGCCCTCTACTAGAGCAAGCGCTGGCCTTATACCGGGCCATCGGCGATACGAATGGGGAAGCGTCGTGCCTGAGTTACTTGGCTGCTTCGATGCTGGAGGGTGGAGAAGTTGGCGCCGAGCTTCACCAGGTATTGGCCCGCTCGCGCCAGATTGCCGAAGAACAGCGCGATCTCCACGGCCTGGCTCGCGCCTGCTACGTGACGGCCATGGCCTGGAACTTCACCTGTCACGTCCCGCCAACGCGCGCCTTTGCCCAGGAAACGCTGCGACTGGCCCGGGAGCTGGGCGACGAGGTGCTCATGGACAGGGCCAACTTTGTCCTGGCCAACTGTTACATCCTGGAAAAAAATGTGGCCCAGGCCTGGGCGCTTGACGAACAGCTCTTTGCCGGGGCCAGGGCCCGGCGTGATGGCTGGCAAGAAGGGTGGGCGGCGCACATGCTCGGCCGCCTGGCCCTGGTTGAGGGCGATTTAACTGGGGCCGAACAATGGCTGAAGTATGCCTTTCAAGTTCGCCAGGAGCGGGGTGAGGCGCAAAACCACGTTACCGACCTGGCCTGGATGGGACGGCTGAGTCTGGCGCAGGAGAACGTTTCGGCCGGCGTGACCTATACGACTGAAGCGGTCCGCCAGCTCGAAGCGTTAACAGGCGTCTACCTCTGGGATACGGCCGACATTTATTTTTGCCATGCCGAAGCGTTAACGGCCGCCGGCCGCCCGGAAGAAGCCCACATTGCCGTGCAGCGCGCCTACGAAGAACTCACCCGTTCCGTCGAAAAGATCCCCGACCCGGCCGCCCGGCAAAGTTTTCTCTCTTTCCTCCATTACGCCCGCATTGTGGCCGCCTACCAGAGCGGGGTGGTCCGGCCATATCCTGCCTAACAAAGGGCCGCTAATCGCCCGATTAGCGGCCGTTTGCCTGTCTGCAAACGCAAATGCAAACGCCGGGGAGCTAAATTACCCTCAACATTCTGCCTGGAAGCAGGCTAAACCACAATGCTAGGAGGTTTAAAGACCATGCCACTTTATATGGATGTTCACCATCGCGTTGACGGGCTGACGGCCGAAGCCGTTGTCGGGGCGCACGCCAGGGACCTGGAAGTCCAGGGGAGGTACGGCGTCAATTACCTGAAATATTGGTTTGACGAAGACACGGGCAAAGTCTTCTGCCTGGTCGAAGCGCCCAGCAAGGAGGCGGCCGAAGCCGTTCACCGCGAAGCTCACGGCCTCTGCGCCGACGAAATCATCGAAGTCCAGGAGGGCACTTAGCCCACCTCATGGGCTAAGACCACCACCCTGAACCAAAATAAATTCGTGTCGAGACTCTTACAGGAGAAAACCCATGTCTAATTCCCTCAAGAAACTAACCGCCAATCGCAAAAGGCTGGCCCTATTGGTTGGGCTGCCAATCGCCCTGCTCATCGCCGTCGTCGGCATTGTCAGCGCGACCGGGCAATCCGAGCTGGCCCAGGTCCGGGCAGCCACGGCCCAGTTCCATCAGACCGAGGCGGCGGAAGCGGCCGGGTATGGCCTGGTTGACGGCCTGGACCACTGCTTCGACAACCCCGGCGTGGGCGGGATGGGCTACCATTACATTAACACCAACATCCTCGATCTGACCGTAGATACTCAACAGCCGGAAGCGATGGTCTACGCTCCTGGCCCCAACGGGCAGCTCCAACTGGCTGCCGTGGAGTACATCGTGCCGGCGGCCGACTGGGACGCGGCCGGCAATAGTAACCCGCCGGCGGCGCTGGGCGAAAGCTTCCACCTGAATGAGGCTCTGGGTGTGTACGTCCTCCACGCCTGGATCTGGCGGCCGAATTCGGCCGGCATGTTTGAGGACTGGAATCCCGACGTTTCCTGTCCGTAGGTTGATTGCTCAGGTGACTGGTGCTTCTGAAGAAGCACCAGTCACCCCCAGACTATGCCCCGCGCACTCCTCCCCACTGACCCGTATGCGCTTTGTGGTGGCCTTACCTTAGCCGAGGACGTGGTCTTACTGGAGCAGGGACAGGGGAGAACCTTTACCGGCCGCCTCGCCGTCCAGAAGCTACTCCAGGCTTTTTTAGCCGACGGTTTTGCCACAGCCCAGGTAGAACTCCACACCAGCGCGCGCGACGAGCAGGCCGCCGTCTGGGAGTTTACCTTCACCGGCCGGCACAGCGGCCGCTTTATGGGCCTGCCACCGACCGGCCGGAACGTTTGCCTGCCGATGGCTGTCGTGTGCCAGATCCGGGAAGGGCAGGTCACCCGCATGGCCCTCTATTACGACGCCGGTACGCTGCTGCGGCAGTTGGGGTTGGCCCTGTAAGGGAATATTACAGCGCCTTTTCCGGCTAGGGCCGGAGCCAATGGGGTGGAGCCGCCCGGCAAGCGAGCATACTTTAACATTGACAGAATTTGTCAGGGCGTGTTAAACTTTTTAACGCGCTCTGGTTTCATTGTGCGCCGCTTAACAAATCACCATCATTAGAGGAGGAGGAAATGTCTTTCAAACGCTTTTCGTCTTTACTCGCCGTACTGGTTCTCCTGACGCTGTTCGTCAATGCCTGCAACCCCCAGGAAGTCCAGGTAGAGGTCACCCGTGTCATCACTGAGACCGAAGAGGTGGAAGTCACGCGAGTGATCACCGAGACTATCGAGGTAGAAGGCCAACCAGTGGAAGTGACCCGTGTCGTCGAGGCCCCGGCCGCGCCAGAGTTCCCCGAAGGCACACGACTCCAGATTTTACAGTGGAGCCATTTCGTTCCCAATTACGATAAGTGGATTGATCCGTTCGCCCAGGAATGGGGCCGGGCCAACGGCGTGGAGGTCACCGTTGACCACGTAGACATTGCCTCCCTCAACCCCGCCCTTACCGCTGCCATTGACGCTGGCGAAGGCCCTACCCTGGTAGAGCTACCCCTGGCGGCGGCCAACTTCGTCGAAGGCGTCCACGACCTGACCGAGCTGAATATGCGCGCCCAGGAGATGTTTGGCCCCCAGGCCGAGACCTGCACGGCCAACTCCTACCTGCCGGCGGCCGACATGTGGTACGGCTACTGCCACGGCTGGGTGCCGGACCCCGGCGACTATGACATCGCCAAGTGGACGGCGGTCGGCTATCCCAACGGCCCGACAACCTGGGAAGAACTGTTGATCGGCGGCGCAGCCATTAAGGAACAGTTTGGCGTGCCGATGGGCCTGGGTCTCTCGCCCGAAATTGATTCCAACATGGCCATGCGGGCCATCATCTGGTCCTTCGGCGGCGCCACCCAGGATGAAAACGAGTGCGTGACTATCAACTCGCCCGAGGTCCTTGAGGCGATCCAGTACGTGGTGGATTTGTACAACCAGACGATGACCGAGGAAGTCTTTAGCTGGAACGCCGCCTCTAACAACCAGGGCCTGATTGCCGGCGAGTTGTCCTACATTCTCAACTCCATCTCCGCTTACCGCAGCCTGCAGAAGATTGACCCGGCCGCAGCCGACAACATTGGCTTCTCTGAGGCGCTGCGCGGGCCGCGCGGCGACCAGCACGCTTCGGCCCACCTGTGGTACATCTACGTCATCCCCAACTACGTGGAAGAGGGCAGCCCAGAGTACAAGGCGGCCGAAGAGTTCATGCTCCACCTGACGGCTAACTACAACCAGGCGACCTTCAATAGCGAGCTGTACAACTTCCCCGCCTTCGAGACCACCGTGCCGCAACTGACCGACTGGCTGACGAACGATCCCTTCGGCTCCCGGCCGGCGGATAAGCTGACCGTGCTCCTGACGGCCAAGGACTGGGTCACCTACCTGGGTTGGCCTGGCCCCTCCAGCCCGGCCGAGGCCGAGGTGTACGCCACCAACATCATTCCCACGATGATGGGCCGGGCGGCCCTGGGCGAAGTCACGCCTGAAGAAGCGATAGCCGAAGCGGAAGCCCAAATCAACGCCATCTTCGACAAGTGGCGAGACAAGGGCTTCGTCGGCTGCGCCGGCTAACATGTCTAACAGGTGACTGTCACTTGCGAAGTGACAGTCACCTTGAACTACTATGGCTGTCGTCGAAGTAAAAAACCTGCACAAGCATTTTGACGAGGTCAAGGCCGTGGATGGCGTTGACCTGGCCATCCAAAAAGGCGAACTCCTGGTCATTTTGGGGCCGTCGGGCTGCGGCAAGACGACCCTGATGCGCATGATTGCCGGGCTAGAAAAGCCGACTGGCGGGGCGGTCTTGATTGACAACCGGAACGTCACTCACCTGCCGCCCCGCGCCCGGCAAATCGCCATGGTCTTCCAGAGCTACGCCCTTTATCCCCACATGACCGTGTTCAATAACATTGCCTTTCCGCTGAAGGCGCAAAAGATGCCCAGGCAGGAGATGGCCCAAAAAGTAGAGTGGGCCGCTTCTATCCTGGGCATCGAGCGGCTGCTTAACCGTCGGCCGCGCCAGCTCTCCGGCGGCGAGCGGCAACGGGTCGCCCTGGCCCGCGCCCTGGTCAAGGAGCCGGCCGTCATGTTGTTGGACGAACCGCTCTCCAACCTGGACGCCAAGCTGCGGGCTTCGGCCCGGGACGAATTGCAGCGCTTTCAACGCAAGCTGGGCATTACCACCATCTTCGTCACCCACGACCAGATCGAAGCGATGGGCCTGGGGGATCGCATTGCCGTCATGTACCAGGGCAAGGTCCGGCAAATCGGCACCCCCCAGGAAATTTACCACGAGCCGTCGGACACCTTCGTGGCCACCTTTCTAGGCTCGCCGCCGATGAACCTGCTGGAGGCCGATGGCCACCTGGTCGGCTTCCGGCCGGAGAATTTCTTGCCCCCTGGCGTGATCTCGGCTGGCGACAACCTGACCACCTTCCCCTTCAACGTCGGGCGCGTGGAATACCTGGGCTCGGACCGGCTGCTGTACGGGTCGGTGGGTGGCGACCCGGAAGACCACCGGATCGTATCCAAGCTGCCCTCGACGGTGACGGCGTCCGTAGAGGTTGGCCAGACGTATGACTTTATCGTCCAGGCCAAAGACCTGAAATTCTTTGACAAGAGTAGCGGCTTGCGCACCCAACTCAAAGCGGTCTCGTAACGTCGCCGGCCGTGGCCGGTCTCCGGCTACGGCTAAAGGAATCAGCAGACGATGAAAGAAGCAATGGTTGAGGCAACGCCGGCAGTTGCTGGAAGCCAGGACAGTCGTTACCTGCTGGACAGCGAGCGTTTTTTAGGCTCGTTGTTCCTCTTTCCGGCCGTTCTGTACATCATTGCCCTGGTAGGTGTCCCCTTCTTCCTGGCCATTGCTTTCAGCATGACCGATGCCACCGTGGGAGATACCAGCCTGGATTTTGTCGGGCTACGGAATTTTCTCTCCGTTACGCGGACGCCCGAGTTCCGCCGGGCGCTGCTTGACTCGTTCCTGTTTACCATTATCGCCCAGATCACTGTCGTCATCCTGGCCAACGTCCTGGCGGTGATACTCTCCCAGGAGTTCCGGGGCAAGTGGCTGGCCCGGATGTTGATAATGCTGCCCTGGGCCACTCCTATTGCCCTGGGCACCATTGGCTGGCTGTGGCTGCTGGACTCCAAGTTCAGTCCCTTTGATTGGCTGCTGCAACAAATGGGCCTGCTAGGGCCGGATACGCTGTTGGGGCCGGGACTGCACATGACCTTCCTCGGCCGGGAAAGGCTGGCGGTGGTTTCCGTGATCGTCGTCCACATCTGGCGAACTTTGCCGCTGGCGGCCGTTATCCTGCTGGCCGGGCTGACGTCCATTCCCCAGGATCTGCTCGACCAGGCTGAGGTAGATGGAGCCAGCTTCTGGCGCATTCACTTCCAGGTAGTGCTGCCGTTAATCATGCCTATCATGAGCATTGCTCTTCTGTTCGGCCTGATCTTCACCTTCAGTGATCTGGTCGTCACCTTTGTCCTCACCCGGGGCGGCCCGGTTTATTACACCCAGGTGCTGCCCTTGTGGGCCTGGTTCAAAGGCATTAACGGTGGCGCCTTGGGAGAAGGAGCGGCCATTGCCCTCTTTATCTTCCCGGTGCTCCTGGCAGTGGCCATCCTCATCCTCCGTGCAGCCCGCCGCAGCGAGGTGGCCTAGCCATGTTCCTCCTGCGCTTCTGGTTAAAACGCATCCTGGTCTACGTCTTGGTCATTTTGTTTTGCCTTTTTTCGGCCTTCCCCTTCTTAATCATGCTCATCAATGCCTTTAAGCAAGACATTGACATTTACCGGCCGCAAAACAACCCGTTCCTTTACAACGTCCCACCCACCCTGGACAACCTGCGCCTGCTTTTCCAGGAAACCAACTACACTACCTTCCTGCGTAACTCGCTCTTTGTCGGTGTGCTGGTGGTCATTATCACCCTCGTCGTTTCCATCCCGGCCGCCTACAGCCTGGCTCGCCTGGCCGGGCGCTGGGGGGAGCGGGCCGGCATTGCCATCTTCATGGTCTACCTGGTGCCGCCCACGCTGCTGTTCATTCCCCTCTTTCGCATTGTAACCCTCCTTAATTTGAATAATTCCCTCTGGTCGCTGGTCGTGGTTTATCCCACCATTTCCATTCCCTTCTGCACCTGGTTACTGATGGGCTTTTTCAAGTCCATCCCCCGTGACCTGGAGGAAGCGGCCATGGTAGACGGCTACAGCCGCCTGATGGCCTTTCTCAAGGTGGTCATGCCCCTGTCGCTGTCGGGCGTCATTGCCGTCATCGTCTTCACCTTCACCCTGACGCTGCACGAATTCGTCTACGCCCTGACGTTCATTTCCTCTTCGCAATTCCGGACGATTAGCGTGGGGGTGCCCATTGAATTGGTCCGGGGGGACGTCTTCTTCTGGCAGTCGTTGCTGGCCGCGGCCGTCATCGTAGCCATTCCCGTCGGCGTCGTCTACAACATGTTCCTCGACCGGCTGGTGGCCGGCTTCACGATGGGAGCGGTGAAGGGGTAAGCCTGCCTGAAGCGCCTCAGCGACGTTAATCCGCACTCTACTCTACAGAGGAGTTACATGCGCGGGGCGCATTACAATGGATGAAAATGTGCTGGGAACGGGCGTTCCATTTATCAATCCCCTAATTCTAGGGTTAGGTTTTACCTAACCTCAATCCCCGCCTATTTTCAGGAGGTAAAAATGTCTGACGAAGTTGTTTATCGTTCTAAAATCAGCGTTGAACGGATCAAAGGCCCCAAACGCCGCGCTTACCTGCCCGTCGAAAAGGAGCCCATTTACTTCGGCACCCACTCGGAGGTGGCTGCCCATTACGGCACAGACCTCACCGTCCACGAGCCCCATGCCACCACCCTGGACTACGTCGTGGCGGCCGCGGCCGGCTGACTGACGGGGACCCTTGGAGGCGCGCTGGAGGCGCGCGGCATCCCGGCCGGCGAGGGCCGGTTAACTTCAGAAGCCACAGGGGAAATCGAGCTGGAGGACAGAGTCCTGGTCATCCGCCGCATCCACGTCCGCTACCACCTGCGGCTGGAACCGGACAAGCGCGAAGCGGCCGAACGCGCCTACGCCCTCCACGCCAACTACTGTCCCGTCGCCCGCTCCATCGGCAACTGCATTGCTATCTCCACCTCATTGGAGATGGCAGACTTAGCCGAGAGCAGCTAAAGTAAAGCTGTCGGAAAAGCACCTTACTCTGTCCGCTTTCGAGCAGCGCCTGGCGGCAATTATGGAAGCAAACGCTACCCAAAAGGAACGTTAAAACCTCAGACTTCGGCCGCTAATCCGCCTGGAGCCGATCACCAATAGTAAAAGCGCTGCCATAGATAGCCTGCCGAAGCCGGGCGTGACGGCCGCATCGGTCACCGGCCGGCCTCTTCATAATAGACCCGCACAGCAATCCAATCCAGGCCGAAATCTCGCAGCGGGTCGCCGGCCACGTTCACCACCCGCACCCGGAAGTTGCTGTTGTCTAAGTCAGTTGCGCTCCACACCCGTCCCCAGGTGTCGGCCGGCCCTCCTAAAAAGTAGCTCGTCTCCATCGTACCCAACGTCGCCGTGGACTGGGCCGCCGTCCAGGTAACGCCCCCATCCCACGACAACTGGACACACATCTTCGGCGCGCCGATCGCGCTGTCCGTCCGCGCATCCAGCCGGACCTCAATGCCGTTGATTGTCGCCCCGCCGGGAAGGGTAAAGCCATAGTTATAGAAGTCGTGGCTGTCCTTACCCGGCCCGTCGCAGGCGCTGCCTGTGTCCGTGCCGCTGTTGTTATCCCGGGCATACAGGTTGTCTGCCTGGTGGGCGTTGCCGGGATTCATCTCGAAACCGTTGCCGTCGCCGCCGGGGCCGGCCGTGTTAGCTGTGGGTGGCTGGAAGCCGGTGTCACCGCTACCTGGTGTAGCCGTGGGTGTGGCCGTTGGCGTATGGGTCGGCGTAGCCGTCGCCGTGGTGGTTGGCGTTGGCGTGGCCCCAGCGCCGGTCGTGCAGATTTCCAGCCCCCAGCCATCCAGCCGGCCGGGGTTGCCGTTGACGCTGTCGTGAATGATCAACGTCCACGTCCCAGCGCTGGCCTGGCCGTCAAAAGCGGCCAGCGGGTTGCTTGGCTGGTACGTGCCGCCGCCCACCGGCGGGCAGGGCCAGGGACCGGGCGCCGCCTCGTCGTCCAGACTCAGGCCGAAATGGTCCTCCGTCCCACAGGAAGGCGCCATAATCTGGACCAGCGTGCCGGCCGGGCTCTGCAAGTTAAAGTCCAACTCCCCCATAGCCCGGTGCAGGCCGTTCAGGTCGAGGACGTTTACATCGGCAATTGGGCCCGGATTGGTGACGGTCAACACCGACGTAACGGTCGGCGTGCCGACTTTAGAGATAAGCTTGGGCACGTCGCTGCTGGGGTAGATAGTACAGGTAATGATAGGCGGCGTTGGGGTATTGGTTGGCGCCGGTGTATCGGTGGGTGTGGCGGTAACAGGCGAACTTCCCTGGAGCTGGTAAATAATCCCGCCAATATCCACCACGTAGAGTTCGCCGTTGAGGTTCTCGCCAAAAGCAACGTAACTGACAGGATCGGTCAGGTTGGTGTGGAGTGTGGGCGTCCAGGCGCTGCCATTGTAGGCCAGGTCCCAGAAGTTGCCGGTGCAGTAGTCGGCCAGGAAATAGCGGCCGGACATGGCCGGAAACTGGCTGCCGCGATAAACGTAACCGCCAATCACCGTGCAGTTGCCGCCGCTGTGGCTGTATTCAAAAATGGGGAAAGTGTAGTTGCCGATTGGCCCGCAGCCGGTGGTGTTGTAGGGGTGGTTGCCCTCGTAGCAGCGCCAGCCATAATTCTCGCCGCCGGTCGAAGCCGCCGGCTGGAAGTCAACTTCTTCCCAGCTCCCCTGGCCCACGTCGCCGATGAAGAAATCGCCGGTCAGCCGGTCAAAGCTGGAGCGCCAGGGATTTCGCAGCCCGATGGCCCAGATTTCGTCACACGTCCCGCCGGGGCCGTCCCGGAGCGGGTTGCTGGTGGGGACGGTGTAGTTGCCCGTCCCCAGCCCTTCGCAATCGGCCGGGTCGCCCGGCCCGTTGTCCACGTCAATCCGGACGACTTTGCCCAGCAAGAGCGTGAGGTTTTGGGCGTAGTTGTTGGGGTCGCCGCCACTGCCGCCGTCGCCCAAGGGGATGTAGAGGTAGCCGTCCGGGCCAAAGAGGATGTGGCCGGCGTTGTGGTTCGCAAACGGCTGGACGACGGTGAGCAGGATTTCCTCGCTGTTGGGGTCGGCCACGTTCGGGTCGGCCGTGACGCTGAAGCGGGAGATGCGGGTGTACCGGACGCTGCTGGTGATGTTGGTATAGTTAACGAAAAAATAGCCGTTAGTGGCATAGTCGGGGTGGAAGACCAGCCCTAGTAACCCTTCCTCAGACCCGCCAGCGTTTACCCGATCGGTAATATTCAGGAAAGGATTGGTAAGCACCGTACCATCAGACTGGATCACCTTAATGCGGCCGACTCGCTCAATGGCAAACAGCCGGCTGTCGCCGGCGTTGGCCAGGCCCACCGGCTGGGAGAGGCCGGTGGCAAAGGGTGATAGGCTCAGATTCAGGGTTTCCGGGGAACTGGCGGCCGGGCTGGCCAGGGCGGTGGCGCTGTAGAGGCTGATCCCCACGGCCGCCAGGAAAAGAACGGGTAGCAAATACCAGGGCAAACGGTTCATGACGTGCTCCTTCGGCTTGGGCAAGCCAGGCGTATTGTTGGTTTGCGTTCTAACTGGTTAAAATTGTTACTGTCACTCAGGTAAGAAAAAGTATGCTCTTGTTTTCCGGTGAAAGCAACTTTTTCGCTGGTTAATGAGTACCAAAATCCGGTTTAATTGCTCTCCATCCATCCGTTTTGGTGTATAATATGGGGCCTTGCCTTCGGAGCCACGGGGACAACCGGGCAAGGGTTGGTGTAAACCGGTTAGCAGCCACCAGGCGGTTTTTGCTTTACCATGCGCTGCCGCATCAGGACAGGATAACGACAGCATGACTTCGCTCGAACCATCCCAGACCTTTGACCTCCAGGACGCCGTAGCCGATAACCGGCTGGCCGGCCTGTGGCGCATGATGACCGGCTTCCGGCTGGTCTACATCACCGCGGCCGTTACCTTGGGGCTGGCGGCCACGGTCAAAACAGCCACCTACCTGCTGCTGCGCTTCCTGATTGACGACGTCCTGGGCCAGGAGCGCTTTGCCTGGCTGCCGCTGGTCGCTCTCGGCTTCGTCGGCCTGGCCCTTTTTGAAGGCGCTTTCACCTTCCTCAGCGGCCGGCTGGCCGCCCAGACCTCAGAAGGCATTGCCCTGCGCCTGCGTAACTACCTCTTCGACCATATCCAGCGCCTCTCCTTCAGCTATCACGACAAGACCAAGACCGGCGAGCTGATCCAGCGCGTCACCTCCGACGTAGATGCCGTCCGGCGCTTCTTTGCCCAGGAAGCCATCGGCTTCGGCCGCATCGTCCTCCTCTTCACCATCAACTTCGTGGCCATCTTCAACCTCAACCGCCAGTTGGCCCTCGTCTCGGTCATCATCGTGCCCATCATCGTCGTCATTTCCTACCTCTTCTTCACCCGCATCTCCAAAGCCTACGAAGCCTACCAGGAACAGGACGCCATCCTCTCTACGACCCTGCAAGAAAACCTGAGCGGTGTGCGGGTGGTCAAGGCTTTTGCCCGGCAGGACTACGAGCGGGACAAGTTCGGCCGGGAAAACTGGGAGCGCTTTGGCCGTGGCAAACGATTGCTGCTCTGGCACACCCTCTACTGGCCGGTGGCCGAGATATTGGCCGGCCTGCAGATGGTCGGCGGCTACTTCGTCGCGTCGGTGATGGTTATTAACGGCAACATCTCCCTGGGCACTTACCTGGCCTACGCCGGCATGGTCATCTGGATTATCTGGCCGATGCGTATCCTCGGCCGGATGATCGTCCAGATGTCCCAGGCCCTCGTCTCCTACGACCGGGTCATGGAAATTATTCGCCAGGACCGCGAGCCGTTGACGGCCGGCGCCTATGCCCCACCCGGCGGCGTGCGCGGCGACATTGTCTTCGACGACGTTTGCTTCGAGTACGAAGGCAACCTGCCGGTCCTGCGCCACATCTCCTTCCACTGCCGGCCGGGCCAGCGGATAGCCCTGTTGGGCTACACCGGCTCCGGCAAGACCTCGCTGGTCAACCTGCTGCCCCGCTTCTACGAGGTGAGCAGCGGCCGGTTGCTGCTGGATGGCGTGGAAATCCACCACTACCCCCGCAAATACCTGCGCCAGCAAATCGGCATTGTCGAGCAGGAACCGTTCCTCTTCTCCCGGACCATCCGGGAAAACATTGCCTACGGCGCCGGCCGGCCGGTCACCCAGGAAGAGGTCGTCGCCGCCGCCAAAGCGGCCGCCATTCACGACGTCATCATCAGCTTCCCCGATGGCTACAACACCCTGGTCGGCGAGCGGGGCGTTACTCTCTCCGGCGGGCAGAAGCAGCGGGTGGCCATTGCCCGCACCCTGCTCAAAAATCCGCGCATCCTCATCCTCGACGACGCCACCTCGTCGGTGGACACCGAGACCGAGGCCGCCATCCGGGGCGCGCTGGAGCGGCTGATGGAAGGCCGGACGACCTTTATCATCGCCCACCGCATCCAGACCGTCATGAACGCCGACCTCATCCTCGTCCTGGACAAAGGCCGCATCGTCCAGCACGGCGCCCACGAAGAACTTCTGGCCCAACCGGGCATCTACCGCGAGATCTACCAGCTCCAGGCCCGCATCGAGGACGAATTGCAGGAGGAGATTGGGGAACTAGTGACTGTTTAGGTGGAGATTGGAGATTAGAGATTGGAGATTGTTCAGAGGAATAAACGCGAATCATGCGAATGGACGAATGACGCGAATATTTTAAAAATTATTCGCGTCATTCGTGAAGCGTTGTACGCTCATTCGCGCCATTCGCGATTTCTTAACCACCTCCATTTAGGGACGAAGCATGGAAAGCTACGAGTTCGAAGAAGAGGAATTTACCACCCAGTTTAACGGCCGGACGCTGCTGCGGGTGCTGGCCCAGGCCAGGCCGCATTGGCCCAAGGCGGCCGGCTTCCTGGTCTTCATCACCGCCGTCTCGCTCACCGACTCCACCGCCACCTACCTGGGCAAGCAAATCATTGATCAGGGCATCATCCCCGGCGACCGCGAGGCTTTGGTACGGCTGGTGGGCCTCTATTGCGGGTTGTACGCCGTCCAGGCCGTCTGCGTCTTCGGCTTCATCTACCTGGCCGGCCTGCTGGGCGAGCGGGTCCAGTACGACCTGCGCCAGAAGATGTTTGACCAGCTCCAGCGCCTGTCTTTCTCCTACTTCGACCGCACGGCCGTCGGCTGGATCATGTCCCGCGTCACCTCCGACGCCCAGCGCATCGCCGAGCTGGTCTCCTGGGGCATCCTCGATACCGTCTGGGGCATCACCCGCATCATCGCCGCCTTCTTCTTCATGTCCCTTATCAACTGGAAGCTGGCCCTCATCGTCATGCTCATTATCCCCATCCTGCTCGTCGTGGCCGCCGAATTCAAGAAACGCATCCTCGTCGAATACCGCCAGGTACGGCGCATGAACTCGCGGATTACCGGGGCCTACAACGAAAATATTACCGGCGTCCGCGTGGCCAAGGCCCTCGTCCGCGAAGAGCGCAACCTGGAAGAGTTCAGCGAATTGACCGGGGCCATGTACCGGGCCGGCTTCCGCGCCGCCTGGCTCTCGGCCCTCTTCCTGCCCGTCGTCCAGCTCATCAGCGCCGTCGGCATCGGCGCCATCGCCTGGTACGGCGGCTGGCAGGTCCAGATCGGCGGCATGACCATCGGCGGCATCCAGGCCTTCGTCGCCTACGTCACCTTCATGATCTGGCCCATCGAAGAAATGGCCCGCGTCTACGCCGAAATGCAGCAGGCCATCGCCTCGGCCGAGCGCGTCTTCTCCCTCATTGACGCCGTGCCCGAAATCGTGGACCGGCCGGACGCTGTCGAGGTGGACTCCATTCGCGGCGACGTCATCTTCGATCACGTCGAGTTTTACTACGAGGCCGACAAGCCGGTGCTGCGCGATTTCAGCCTGCGCGTCCGCCAGGGCGAGACCATTGCCCTGGTCGGCCCGACCGGGGCTGGCAAGTCCACCATCGTCAACCTGGTCGCCCGCTTTTACGAGCCGAAGCGCGGCCGGATCCTCATGGCCGGCCGCGACTACCGCGAGCTGACGCTGCACAGCATCCAGTCCCGCATTGGCATGGTCCTGCAGACCCCCCACCTCTTTTCGGGCACCATTCGCGAGAACATTCGCTACGGCCGGCTGGACGCCAGCGACGCCGAAATCGAAGAGGCCGCCGGCGTCGCCGGGGCCCACGACTTCATCACGACCCTGGAGCACGGCTACGACGAAGAAGTCGGCGAAGGCGGCAACCTGCTCTCCGTCGGCCAAAAGCAACTGGTCAGCCTAGCCCGCGCCGTCCTGGCCCGGCCGGAAATCTTCATCATGGACGAGGCCACCAGCTCGGTGGATACCCTGACCGAAGCGCTCATCCAGCGCGGTATGGAAGCGTTGCTACGGGACTGTACCAGCTTCGTCATCGCCCACCGCCTGTCCACCATCAAGCGGGCCGACCGCATCCTGGTCATCGAGGCCGGCCGCATCGCCGAGATGGGCAGCCACGCCGAACTCATCCGCGCCCGCGGCCACTACTACGACCTCTACACCCGCCAGTTCCGCGAGCAGCGCGAAGCCGCCCTCAACGGTTTCCGCTTGGTAGGGGCATGATGCATCATGCCCCTACCGTGAAAATCTTCTCCCACGACCGCTTCCTCCTCCCCCTCCCGGCCGGCCACCGCTTCCCGGCTTCCAAGTACGCCCTGCTGCGCGAGCGGATCGCTGCCGCCGGGCTGGTCCCGCCGGAGAACCTCCTGGTCGCCCCGGCCGCCACCGACGAAGAGATCACCCGCGCCCACGACCCCGACTACCTGCGGCGGGTCAAGGAAGGGCTGCTAACCCCGCAGGAGGTCCGGCGCATCGGCTTCCCCTGGTCGCCGCAAATGGTCGAGCGTTCCCTCCGCTCGGCCGGCAGCACCATTGCCGCCGGCCGGGCGGCGCTGGCCGACGGCCTGGCCATCAACCTGGGCGGCGGCACCCACCACGCCGGCCGGGACTACGGCCAGGGCTTTTGCGTCTTCAACGACAGCGCCGTCGCCGCCCGGGCCATGCAGGCCGAAGGGCGCGCCAACCGAGTCGTCATTCTCGACTGCGACGTCCACCAGGGCAACGGCACGGCCGAACTCTTTGCCGGCGACCCGACGGTCTTCACCTACTCCATTCACGCCGCCAACAACTTCCCCTTCCACAAAGCCCGGAGCGACCTGGACGTGCCCCTGGCCGACGACGCCGACGACGCCATCTACCTGGACGCGCTAGAACGGAGCGTACCCCAGGCCCTGGAACTGGCCCAGGCCGGCGGGCCGGTGGGCCTGGCCATCTACCTGGCCGGGGCCGACCCCTACGCCGGCGACCGCCTCGGCCGGCTGGCCGTCACCAAGCGCGGCCTGGCCCAGCGCGACCGCTTTGTGCTCTCGCAGTGCCGGGCGGCCGGCATTCCCGTGGTCATCACGATGGCCGGCGGCTACGGCCGGCAGGTGGACGACACGGTGGACATTCACTTTGAGACGGTGCGGATTGCCGTGGAAATGGCGCGACAGGGGTAGCCTGCGGCATCCGGCAAGGGGAGCAGGATGATCAATGCGGTGCCAGGTTCATACGCGATCATTAGCCATACGATTCACCGAACGATAAAGAAAACGTATGATGGTTGAAGTGTTGGTTGAAGGAAAGAAAGAGTATTGGATAGTAGTGTAGGTGAGGATAGAGGGGAAGAAGATGATCATAAATAATAAAAAGTAGTTGCAGTGTTGGTTGAAGGAAAGAAAGGGTATTGGATAGTAGTGATAGTGAGGATAGAGGGGAAGAAGATGATGAAGATGATCAAGATGATCATAAATAATAAAAGGTGATAGTACTCTCCCGCATTGTGGGGGGCGAGGAAGGTTTAATGTGGTATTATGGGGGCAATATGGGTACAAAGTGGGGTCTTTTGGGTGGTGAGTGGTTGAATTGCAGGCGGGAAGGGGGTTCAAGATGCGCATTGGCCGGCCGATGATCATCTTGATGAACAGGTTGATGAAGGAGGAGGATAATTAAGGTCGCACCGCTTCAGCGTCAACAGAAATGCCGCTTACCCTAAAAATCTATTCAGTGTGGCCATCACCCCTTCGACTTCGCTCAGGGCAGGCTACGGCCGGCAGGTGGACGACACGGTGGACATTCACTTTGAGACGGTGCGGATTGCCGTGGAAATGGCGCAGCAGTGGCTGCGTGCCGGTCGCCTCGCTGATGGCCCCCTCGTCCACCACCTGGCTGTTGCTATGGACCGGGTTAACCTAGTTGAATATCATTATAACCATGACCTACTTGGCCACCTTGCCGTCCCGCCGCCCTCGGCCGGAACTCCAATGACCACTCCAGCAGAACTAGCCGACTTCATTCACGATAACACCTTATCGGCCCGCTACCGCCAACTGGCTTCCCTGCCCGAGTCGCTCGGCCGGCTCACCCATCTTCGCCAGTTAGATGTAACCGGCAACCACCTGGCCGTACTCCCCCGATCGCTGGGCGACTTAATTCACCTGGAAAAAATCATTCTAGACGACAACCGGTTGGCCTCTCTCCCTGCCTCCCTGGCCAGGCTCGTTCACCTGCGGGAATTGCACTGCGACCACAACCGACTGGCCTCTCTCCCCGCCTCGCTCGGCCGGCTGGCCAACCTCGAACGGTTGAGTCTGTACGGCAACCGCCTGGCCTCTCTGCCGGCGACGCTCGGCCGGCTGGCCAGCCTCAAGGAATTAACGGCCGGCCAAAACCGGCTGGCCGCGCTCCCCGAACTGGTCTGGCGCTTAACCAACCTCCAGACGTTAAACCTGGCCGAAAACTGTTTTACCGCTCTGCCCGAAGCCATCGGCAACCTGGCCAATCTCCACATGTTAGACCTGGGCCACAACCAGTTGGCCTCTCTGCCAGAGTCGCTTGGCCACCTGGCTGCGCTTACCTTTCTCTACGCCACGCATAACCAGTTGGCCGCTCTTCCCCGATCATTCGAGAATCTGAGAAGCCTGATTTATCTCAATCTGAGTGATAACGAACTGGCATTTCTCCCCGAGAGTGTTGGCAGCCTGGTAAATCTCATCGAACTGCGCTTATACAATAATCAGGTAGCTTCTCTCCCCGAGTCGCTCGGCCGGCTGGCCAACCTCAAGGAACTGCACGCCCAGAACAACCGGTTGGTCGCCCTTCCCGAATCGGTTGGTAACCTGGCAACGCTCAAAAAACTCAGGTTGTCTGATAACCACCTGGCTTCCCTCCCCGAATCCCTGGGTGACCTGGCCGCGCTGACTGAGCTGGACTTGAGAAATAACCGGCTGGCTTCCCTCCCCGAAT
This sequence comes from Chloroflexota bacterium, assembly GCA_022616275.1. GTDB lineage: Bacteria > Chloroflexota > Anaerolineae > Promineifilales > Promineifilaceae. The sequence continues at coordinate 760 of JAKEFB010000066.1, read as the reverse complement.
CGCTGGGCAACCTGAAAAGCCTGACTTATCTGGATTTGCGGGCCAACCGGCTCGTTTCTCTCCCGGCCGGCATCGGCGAGCTGGCCAATCTGGAAAAATTAGATCTGCGCTGGAACAAGTTGTCTCCCCTCCCTGACTGGCTTCAACGACTTGCCCAACGTGGCTGTACTGTTTTCACCTAAAGCCGCCACCGGCCGCGCCGGTTACAACCGGCCGGTAAGAAAAAGGAAAACCCCGTAGGTTGGGGCACGAAGCGTGCCCTCGGAAACCTACGGGGTTTGGCAGGCGGTTGACGTGTGGACCACGGACTCCTACAATCTCCTGGTGATGGAACTCCTCGAACGCGAGTCGTACCTGGCCGCCCTGGAGACCGTGTTGGCCGAGGCCATCTCCGACAGCGGCCGTGTCGCCTTCGTCAGCGGCGAGGCCGGCATTGGCAAGACCGCCCTCGTCGAGCAATTCGCCCGCCGGCACCGAAACAACGTACGCCTTCTCTGGGGCGCGTGCGACGCCCTCTTCACCCCCCGGCCGCTCGGCCCCTTGTACGACATGGCCGCCCAAATGCAGGGAGAACTGCTGGCCCGGCTCAACTCGGACTCCAACCGCGCGGCCATCTTCTCCACCGTCCTGGTCGAGCTGCAACGCCAGGCCACCATCGTCGTCGTCGAGGACGTCCACTGGGCCGACGAGGCCACCCTTGACCTGATCAAGTTTCTCGGCCGGCGCATCCAGCGCACCCACGCCCTGCTGGTGATCACCT
>JAKEFB010000065.1 GCA_022616275.1 Chloroflexota bacterium | reverse complement strand
GTTTGACCCTGATTATGCTATGACCACTGCTTAAATCTGCCCACTTGTTAACCTTCTGTTTCGCCTTGACCCCGACGGATAACGTAGTATCTGCGGGGTTTCACCAGTCGCGATTTGGCAAATCGCGCCACAAAGTATCGGGCAAACTTTTCAGGACAGTGAACATGCCCACAATTGGGATAGCTATTAGTGGCGGTTGAGGTATTAGTTTGGGTATGGAACCGCTTCCGGCCGCAAGAGGGCTGGCTGACAGTCTTTTTGTGGCTGGCGGCCGTCAGTTGCCTGGTGACGGCGGTGGTAGCGGTGGAGTGGACGCCGGAGAGCTTCGTGGTCTGGACGGCCGTCCTGGGTCTGCTGCTGGGGATTGTGCTGGCCAAGCGACCGGTTGGCTGGCTGCCGGCCTGGGTCTTAATTGTGGGCTACGGCCTGGTGATGATGGCCGTACACCTGGGCCAGTTGTGGCCACCGTTCGGTCCACTGCTGGGGGGGTGGGACCCCAGTAGCGCCTACATTCGCCAGAGCTGGGGGCTGCTGGTGGACCGGGCGGCCGGCTGGTGGCGGGCCGTGGCCGGGGGCGGGAGCAGCCAGGAAACAGTTGTTTTTACCTTTGGCCTGGGGCTGCTGGCCTGGCTGCTGGCGGCTTACGCCGGCTGGAGCACGTTTCGCCAGCACCGCCCCCTGGCCGGGCTGGCGGTCATGGGCCTGGCCCTGGCCATCAACGGCTACTATGGCGGCGCGCCTCTCTGGCCGGCGGCCGTCTTCGTCGGCCTGGCTGCCCTACTGGCGGCGGCGGTCAATTTTGCCAGCGTGATCCAGGAGTGGGAGGCGCGGCAGGTAGATTACTCGGAAGAGATCCGGCTGGACCTGCTCCTGATTTGCAGCGGCATTGCCCTGGTCTTACTGGCCATCTCCTTCATCTTGCCAACAATTAACTTCCGCGCCCTTTCCCGCGCCCTACTGGAGCGGCCAGCCATCCACCAGGCAGAAGAGACGCTGGAACGGGCCTTTGCCGGGGTGCAACAGCCACGGCGCGAGCTGCCCGGCGAGCGGCCGGGCGGCGGCCCGGTCAACACCGGGGCGATGCCCCGGGCTTACCTGCTGGGCAACCCCCCAGAACTATACGAAATAGTTGTCATGACGGCTACAGTCAGTAGCGACCTGCCGGCCAGCGTCCACTGGCGAGGCATCAGCTACGACGTTTACACCGGCCGGGGCTGGGCCGTGTCCACGGAGCGCCAGGAAACGATAGCGGCCGGCCAGGCCATCCCCCTGCCGGCCGTCCAGGAGGTGGCGGCCATTACCCAGTCTGTTGCCTGGCTCTACGGCGAGGGGCAAACGCGCTACACCCTGGGGCTGCCGGTCCGTTTCGACCAGGAGGTTATTACTATCTGGCGAGGGTTGGAGGATTTGAGCCGGGTGGAAGGCCAGGGCAGCCGTTACCAGGCCGTCTCCCAGGTTAGCCGGGCCACGCCGGCCGGGCTGCGCCAGGCGCAGTTAGACGAAGCGCCTGCGGCCATTATGGCCCGCTATACACAACTACCGGACAACCTGCCTGAGCGGGTCTATGACCTAGCCCGCCAGGTGGCCGGGGAGCAGCCAACCCCTTACGAACAGGCCAGGGCGTTGGAGCGCTTCCTGCGGCAATATCCGTACTCGCTGGACGTGGCCCTGCCGCCGGCCGGGGCCGACCCGGTGGACTATTTTCTCTTTGAGCTACAGCACGGCTACTGCGACTATTACGCCTCGGCGATGGTGGTGATGGCCCGCGCGTTGGGGCTGCCGGCGCGGCTGGCCACCGGTTTCCTGGCCCAGCCGGCCGGCGAGAACGGCGTCCAGACCATTTACCAGATTAACAGCCACTCCTGGGCCGAGATTTACTTTGCTGGCTACGGCTGGGTAGAGTTTGAGCCGACGGCCGCCTTCCCGGCCAGCGACGAAACGGCGGTCCTGATGCCTGACGAGACCGGGCTGGGTGAACTGCTGCCGGTGAGCCCACCCCCACCTATTCCCGAACGGCCGCCGGCTATCGGGCGCTGGTGGCCGGTGGTGGTCTTGGGGCTGGTGGGGCTGCTCCTGGCCGGCTGGTGGCGCCGCCGCCGGCGGCCGGCGGCGGCCGAAGCATTGGACGGCGTTTTGTCGGCCTACGGCCGGTTGCAGCGCCAGGCGCACGGGCTGGGCCAGCCGGCGGCGGCCAGCCAGACCCCAGCCGAATTTGAAGCAGGGTTGCTAGGCCGGATCAATGCACTGGCCGGCCGCTCGCGGCTGGCCCAACGCCTATTGGTTGTTCCAGGCGCGGCCGCCCGTAAGCCAGTGATAGACGTTCGCCGGGAAATTGAGCGATTGACGGCCCTGTTTATCGCCCGGCAGTACGCCGGCCAGCCGCCGGCCGAAGAGGCGGCCGGGGAGAGCTGGCGGCGTCTGCGCGGCCGGTTGTGGCTGCTCAACATTCTTAAAAGAGTGATGAGGGTTGAGCGGAGAGCAATGAGCGATGAGCAATGAGTGGTGAGTGGTGAGTGATGAGGATGTGTTCAGGGCGAAGCCTGAACCAGGGACTGAGGGTGCTTGTGGGTTCGCAGACTCGCCTACTTGCAGACTTGCAGACTTGACCCGAATTTCATGCGCCAAAAATTTGCCCGCTAAACGTTTCTGCTATATAAAACTTTCTAAGAAGAGGAGTGCTTCTGGTTCCAGCACACCGACACCTCGTTGTTTTCAAACCAACTCTGAGTTTGTTCAGTTATTGTATTAGCCATTATTGAAGGCTTATCCAATAACCAGACTCGCAGTCCACAGTTTTATATCAGCCGGGTAGGCTGGTGATGGGCCTTGTCTGTCTCCAGCCATGACCATTTTGTAACGTATAGGAGGGTTTTATGTGTATTCGTTGGACTTCTCACGTTCCTGGCTGGCGTTTCCTTCTCTTTGTTCCCTTTAGCTTTATCCTAATCGTCCTATTGAATACCGAGCCTCTTCCTCCTGTTGAAGGTTACGTCACCGCGACGCACGATCAACTGAACCGGCTTGGCGCCCAGATCGTAAAGAACAACGACTCGAACGAGCTGTACGCCGAGGTCTATCAGGACCCGCATATCCAGCGGCTGGGCCAGGGAGGTATAGACGAGGACGACACGACCGGTGTACCCGGTTTTTGCGCCGGCGGCCGCTATATGCAACATTTTTTCCAGCCTGCCTCCAGGCTAGGGTTGCCGTCTACGCTTGGCCCCGGCCGCTGCACCGACGCCGTCACCTGGGCGCGCAACAGCAGCGATGATCTGACCTGGACGGGGTCAATTAACATTTACGATTATACGGCCGCTGCCAAATTAGACGCCTACCTGAGATTGGGCCACGTCGCCCATCTCATCGGCGACATGGCCCAGCCCGACCACACCCACCTGGAGCCCCATCCAAACTCGGAATACGAACCGTGGGTCCGCGATAATTGGGGCAGAGTGGCGCCTAACATTTCCGGCGTGACGCCTTACCAGCGCAATCGCATGGAAACCTTCCTGGAGGACATGGCCCAACTGACCTACGACAGCAGCTCCTTCCAGGGCGGCGCTCTCTACGACGCCAGCGGCAACAACCTGCCCGTTAATCCAGCCCTGCCGTTCCCCCAAATGTTCATCCTCGAGTGGCGATCAGGGATTTTTACGATAGACCAGTGGCAATTGTATAACCGCAACGCCGACGGCACAAAGGGTACCAACCTGGGCAACTGGGACAACGACTACGGCTCCGACGACAACTTCTGGGAGACGAGCGCCGAAACAGGCTCAGGGCCGAGCGGCTACTACTACGTCGAAGAAATCATTGACGCCATTCCCACCGTCTACGCCCCCAGGACCGGCGAAGTCCTGCCCAATCCCAACCGGGAGCCACTCGGCTACTTCTACGCCACCAAGCTGCTTCCTCACGCCGTCCGCTACATCGCCGGCCTCTACCAGCATTATTACGACATCGTCAACCATCCCCCCTACGTTCACAGCGTGAAAGTAACCCAGGCGGGTAAATGTATTTACGAAAAGCACTGGGAAAACCAGGAGGGCAACAACCGCGTTAACAGCCGCAGCCTGGAGGACGATTGCAGCACCCCCGAAGAGGAACGGTGGATTAACGCCGAGGATGGCGAGGTTCAAATTGAGATTCAATTTGGTCCGACCATCGGCGACACCAAAGAGCCAATCCGGGACGTTGAGGTCAAGATAGGTAGCCAGGTGATTCAGGGCCAATTGGACGAAGAGGAAGCCAAATGGACCGGCACCTTCACACCGCCGTCGGATGGTTCGCTGGATGGAGAGCAGACCATCGAAATCACGGCCAGGGACAAGCACAACCACTTCCAGGGCCGCAATAACCCAGGCGATCAACTGGACAGCCAGCCTAACAGCCCGGCCAGGGCCGGCGGCGCCGAACCGTACAACTGGCAGGGCTACGAAGCCGGTCCCGACCGGAATCATAAGGTGAAAATTGATACCCAGAAGCCGGAGATCCGTATTCGTTACCAGACTGTCGGCTCTCGCTGCGAACCGCAATATGAAGTGAGAGCGGAAGTACAAGACCAGGGTTCGGGAGCCGGCCGCTCCGGTTTGAAGCGGGTCACCGCTTCGCCCGGCGGCACCTTTGACCCGGCCAGCGACCCGCAAACGGTCCAACTGGGCACGGTTGGCGTGGGCGATTCGCTAGACTACGACGTGGAGGCGGAAGATAAGGCTGGAAACAAAGAAACGAAGACGGGCAGCCAGCCGGGCCCCTCCCGGCCGCCTGGCTGTGACCATTCCGACGACAATGCGTCGGCCGCCAGCCCCCAGGCCCAGGTCGGAACCACCGTTCCCTTTGACGACGAGCCGCTGCGAGTGGCCGTCCTCTCCAACGGCTTTTCGCCCGACTCTTCCGGCTTTGTCAATGCCCTGCAAGAACCCAACATCCTGGTCGAGCCAGACTTCTCGCCGGACATCGTGGAAGATTACCCGCTTCTGATTATTCCCACCGGCGGCCTGTATGGCCTGGAAAACTCGGCCTTCTTCCGAGCCACGTTGGAGGAATATGCCAACCGGGGCGGCACCATTATTGTCTTTGACCAGCAGCACGGCTCCGAGTACAGCGTTCTACCCGGCGGTGGATTGGACGGCTACGGCTGGGCTGAAGATAACTCCTGCACGCTGTCCTCCCTCTACATCCGCAACTACCACCAGATCGTCTCTGGTTTCAGCGACGCCGTGCTGGATTCCAACGTAGACGGCTATTTCACCAGCCTGCCGGCGGGCAGCGACGTGCTGCTCCACCGTGTTCGGAATGGGCAACCGGCGATGGTCCGCTACAACTACGGGGCCGGCACCGTCATCGCCACGACTGCTTACGACGACTGGGGCGTGACCAACTGGCAGACGACGGCCGACGCTTACGTTTTGAACCGTGACCTGCTGGCCTGGGCGGCTGACCCGGCTTTGCTGCCGGAATTTGACCCTGGCGATCCGGTTTCCTTGCTGGTTATGGTGGCCAACGACAGCAATGTCGCCGCCACTTCGGTCAGGCTCAGCCTGCTGGCTCCGGGCAAGCAAATTGTCTACGAGGAGACCCAACCGCTCGCCCTGGACGCGGGCTTGAGCAGCAGCGTGACCTTTAACACCACCGCGGCCAGCCCCCTGGGCATCTGGCGGGTGGACTATACTTTACTAGCCGCCGACGGCCGGATAATCCAGGAGCGGCAGCCCGGCGAACGTTTTGTCGTCAAAGACCCGCACCCCCTGTCGGCGCCCGTCAAGGTAGTGGCTCTGAGCGTCAACGCCCCCACCGAAGATTTTATCAGTGGCTCTGAGGGCGAGTTTACCTTCACCGTTTTCAACAACAGCAGCGTGCCCCGTACCCTGGAAGTCCGCTATGGCCTGCCGCACCACACCTGGGAGACGGGCGACGCAGCGACCTACGGCAATTTCAGCGACCTGTCGCGCATCGTGACCGTCGGGCCTAACAGCCAGACGCAATTTGTCCACGTCTTCCCCATGCGCACCACCGATCGCCTCTTTGCCTACCTCTACGAAGGTGGCGTGCTGAGAGACCAGACCTGGTTCCAGACCCGCAAGACGACGGCTTCGGCCACTGTGTCCATTGCTACCGGGCAGGCCGAATACATGCGTAACCAGACTGTCAACATCAACGCTACCGTCACCAACCTGACCAGTCTGGCGGTCAACTTTGACCTGAACTTGCGAGTTACCGCGCCTGATGGCACAGAAATCTTTAGCGACACCCGGCCGGTCAGCCTGGCCGGCGGGACGGCCGGAACGGAGAGCTATAGCTTCGTCTTGCCGGCGAGCGTGCCTAACGGCACGTTCCGGGTCAGGGCCGACCTCTACCAGGGCAGCGCCAGGATCAGCGGCGGCATTGGCGGCTTTGTCGTGCCCAATACACCGGTGCGTTTTGACGTGACTCTGCCCGATAGCCTGCCGGCTACGGCCGGCGACCCGCTCCGCGTGGTTGCCAGCAACTCCCACGCCTACTTGCCGGTCAACGGCACGTTGGCTCTGGCCGTCACCGCGCCGGATGGGAGCACGACCACCCTTGCCGCGCAGCCTTACGACCCGGCCGCCGGCGACACGACGACGCTCGACTTTGACCTCTCCGGCCTGCCGGCTGCTTTCGGCCAGTACCGTTTTGATTTCACCGCCCAGGACCAATTTGGGGTCATGTCCTGGAACCAGACGGGCGAGGTGTCGCTGGCGATAGCGTTCGACTTTGACCAGCGCACCTACCGTATCCGCGAGACGCTGGGCGTGAGTGTGACTGTGGAAAATGACGGCGACTTTGGCGTCAGCCCGGAGATCACGCTGTCTATCCCCGACCTCGGCTTTAGCGACGTCCAGGCGCTGTCACTCGACGCCGGCGAGACGGCCGCCCTCCCCTACAGCCTGCCCCTCCCGGACAGCCTGGCTGCCGGCGCCCACGACGTCAATCTGGTCGCCGAGATTGGCACAACGATCAGCCAGACGCAACCTTTCTTCATCCCCCTGCCGCGCGTCGCCGCCAGCATAGACCAGGTTGATTACCTGGCCGGCGACACCCTGGTCGTCAACCTGACTAACACGGGAGGTGTTGACGGGCCGGTGACAGGCACGCTGAAATTGATTGACCAGTACGGCTTCGTCTTAGGCCCCACGGCCGTCAATATGACCGTTCTGGCCGGCCAGAGCGCGCCTATTAATGTGGCTATTCCGGCCGGGGCGAGCAACGGGGCTTACCAGTTGGTCCTGGATGGGGAAGTGATGACAACAGGCGCGTCGTTTGCCCTGTACGACAGCGTGAACGTGAGCGGCGTGTCGGCCGGGCTAGCTGTGCAGACCGGCCAGCCCACCTACTTCAGTGACGAGACGCTCGAAGCCCAGGCAGCGTTGGGCCTCACCTCGGGCAGCCTGGACAACGGCAACCTGAACCTGCGTATCTGCTCGCCGACCGATCCATTTGCCATAGAAGCGCCTGGGTCCGGCGGAACACAGGTGCGAACTACCTATGAATCGGAGGCGGCGACGCTGAACTGGACGGACATTTCGACCACGGGCATGATCGTCGCCCAAGCGGACGATACCTACTCGCTGGTCAACCTGGGCTTCTCCTTCGAGTTTTACGGCACGGCCTACACCCAGGCTTACATCGGCTCCAACGGCTACGTCACCTTTGGCAGCGGCAACACCTCTTTCTCCAATAGCGCCATACCAAACCCCGGTACGCCCAATAACGCCATTTACGCCTTTTGGGATGACCTCTACCCGGTCGGCGGCGTTTACGGCAACGTCTACGCCCAGCAGATGGATGCCTCCCATTACGTCGTCCAATGGCAAACCGTCACCCACTGCTGCAGCGCCGGCGTGCCGGAAACGTTCCAGGTCATTCTGGATGGCTCGGACAGCTCCATCACCCTGCAATACCTGGACGTGACCTCGCCCGGCGGCTCGACCGTCGGCGTGGAAAACGCCGATGGGTCTACGGCGACCCAGATCGCCTTCAACCAGTTAGGGATCATCGTGGACGGCGCGGCCTTCCACCTGACGGCCGTCGAAGAAGAAATCACCTTGCCGGCGGCCAACTTCAAGTCTTATCTCTACACCGTGGGCGACGTGATCTTCTTCAGCTACGAGGAGAACAGCGACCTGGCCCTCTACCGCCCAGACGGCACGCTCGTCTGGCAGGGCACGCTGGACGCCGGCCAGCACCTACTGGTCAACGTCCCCACAGGGACGTACCTGGCCACCGGTTCTAAGAAATATGCCATCCTGAGCGGCGACCCGGTCTCCGGCGGCGTGACCGGCTACTACGCCGCCGATCAGAACGGCTTTGGCGTTTCCCGTGAACTGTACATCTGGAACCAGTATCCGTACTTCTATCCGCACGAATTGTTCGTCGTCTTCGCCTACGAGGATAACACCACCGTGACCGTGGAAGATGCCGACACAGGGGTTGTCTACTTCACCGGCACGCTGAACGACGGCCAGCACTGGCAATCCAACGCGCTCTACTATCGCTGGCTGCACGTCACGGCCGACAAACCGGTGTCGGCTTACTCCTACTATGACCAGGGCTCGCTGGTGCCGGCGGCCGACGGCCGCTGGAGCGGCACCCTGTTCTATACCTATGCCGGGCTGGTCGGCTTCTGGCGAAACGACCTCAACGTCATGGCCTTCGAGGACAACACCCAAATCACCGTCGAGAACCTGGATACCGGCGAACTCTATTGGACGGGCACGCTGAACAGCGGGCAAATCCATACCGAGGTCTTCGGCGGCAACACGACGCGCGGCGCGGCGTTCCTGTCCGTCAGTAGCGACCGGCCGGTGGCCGTCACCGTGGCCCCGTTCGTGTCCTTCACCGGCGCCTACCACATGGGCTTCTACGCGCCTGATTCCTCCGGCTCGCGCATCGGCACCGACCTCATCGCCCCCATGCTGTCCGGCGGGACCTTGCAGGTATTCGCCTACCAGAACGATACCGTGGTCGAGGTCTACAATTCACTGACCGAGCAACTGATCGCCACCCACACCTTGCAGGCCGGGCAATCGGTCAATGCCAATCCGGGGTACGGCCTGTGGCGGCTGCGCAGCAATAGACCGGTGTCGGCCTGGGCCGGGTGGGGACAGGCTTCGGCCGAATTTGCCCCGGTCTTGTTTGGCGACATCGTCACCGGCGCACCGTTCGACCAGAATTGCGGCTTCGTGTTGTGGGAAAGCAACGTACCGGTAACGACCACCACGACGCTCGACGTGGCCGAGCTGGTGGAACCGTTGGAGGTGACCGGCCGGCTGACGCTGGACGGCCGCCTCTTCGCCAACACCGGCCAGTGGCTGGCCCACGACGATTACCCGTTCTACCTGTTTGACCGCGACACGGCCCTAACGTTGGAAGCGAACCAGGAGCTGTACTCGCCTGGCGAAGTTATCCAGGCTTCAGGCCACGTCACCAACACGTCGGCCCTGGCGGCCAGCCTGACCCTGGAAGTGAGCGATGGCAGCAACACGCTCCTGTCGCAGCCGCTGACGCTGGCTCCGGGCGAGGGCTATGCCTACAGCCTGACGCTCACGGCCACGACCTCCGTCTCCCTGACGGCGACGGCCGCTAACGCCGAGACCGGTCTGCTCATCCCGGTAGTCGAACCACAACTCTCGGCCGAACTGGTGGCGCCAGACGTGGCCGGGCGCGATCCCTTCCAGGCCAGCCTGGTCATCAGCAATACCGGCCAGATACCGGTCAACGTGGACGCGGCCATCGCCGGCGCAGCGGCCGAGTCCCTGACGTTGCCTCCCGGCGGCGTCGCCCGCCTGAATGGCTCGTTGAGCATCACCCAGGACACCAATGTCGTGGCCACGCTCAGCGGTGACTTCGACCAGACCCTGACAGAGCTGGTTCTCTTCGGCGAGGCGGCCGACCTGGCCATTACGCCGGAGCCGGTCTACCCGGTTGGCCCGGTCGCAGCGCCTTACCTGATTGCCAACACCGGCCTGCTACCGGTCAGCTTTGACGCCGACCTGACGCTGCGTGACGGAGATGGCCAGATCGTCACCACCCTGGCGCTGCCGGCCGACCTGCCGGTGGGGATGAGCCTGCCCGGAACGCTCAAGTTAGGCAACCTGGCGGCCGGGGAGTACAGTCTGGAGTACGACTCTTTCTTCGGCGCCGGCGCAGTATCGTTTACCGTCGTTCCCCTGGAGGATGCCGACCTGACGGCCGTGGCCGGCGCGGGCGGAGGTCCTACCATTCCCCTCACCGCCACCGTGACCAACACCGGCCTGGACCCCTTCAGTGGCCAGGTTGTCCTCCAGAGTAGCTTCTTTGCCGCCAGCGCCCCCGTCAACGACCTGGCTCCAGGCGAGAGCGTTGCCATCGCGTTGCCCGTCAACACGGCCGGGGCCGTGACCGGCGATCACCCGGTGCAGCTTGACCTGCTCAACACGACCGGCGAGGTGGTGGACCAGGCTAACGTCATCGTGACCGTCGCCGCGCCTGACCTGGTGCTGACGACGCTGCCCGATAACCTGACCCTGCCGGTCAGCACCACCGTAACCCTGGCCTTCGGCGTAGGCAACGAGGGTGGCGCGGCCGGCAACGGCCTCCTTGGCTTCACCTTCAACGACATCGTAGACGAGGAACAACTGGTCTGGCTGGCTCCTGGTGAAGAAGGAACGGTTTCCTTCACCTTCTTCGTGCCGCCCGATCTGGAAGCCAAGAGCTACCCGGCCGAATATACCTTCAACGGGCAGCGGGGCGTCCTGCTGCTAACCGTGGAGGGGATTGACATTGACGTAGCGCCTTCCCTGGACCAGAACGGTTACTACGAAGGCGACACGGCTTCGCTGACGCTGCACATTGACGAACTGGCCAACCGCTCTACCCCACCGTTGTATGCCCTGGTTCGCTTCAACGACTACAGCGAAATCCAGCCCTTCAACCTGGACCTCTTGGGCAGCGCCGAGGTGACCTTTGCCGTGCCCGTCTCCTATCTGGGCGACGCCAAGGTCTTCTATGGTATCTACCACCTGGCCAGCGACCGCAGCATTCATCTCAACACCATTTACCTGCCGCGTCTGTACCCGGACGTGACCGTTCTGACCGACAAGCAGGTCTACCTGCCCGGCGAGACGGTGGTGGCCACGGTCGTGACGACGGTCACCGGCCAGCTTGACGTGGTCGCGCCCGGCTTTGAGGGGACGATACCCTTACCGGGGGCGAACACCAGCTTTAGCTTCACCCTGCCCGCCAACATGGCTCGCGGCAGCTATAGTATTGACGCCGTGCCCAGGAATTGCCAGTGCATCAGTGAAGCCCAGACCCTGCGCACGCCGTTCGACGTGGCGGCGGCCGAGGTGCGCATCACCGACGCCCGGCTGGATAAGGGCCACTACGAGCCGGCCGAGACGATCCAGCTTGACCTGACCGTCGCCTCCGACCAGGCGGTGATGGCCCGGCTGCTGACCTGGATCGAGCGGCCGGACGGCTCGCTGGTGGCCGGCCCAGGGCAAACGGTCAACCTGGCGGCCTCGCCGGCGAACCTGTTGACTTCGCTGCTGACGCTGGACACCGGCCAGGCCGGGATGCATAGTGTCATTTACCGCCTGGTAGACCCGGCCGACGCCGGCCTGACGTATGGGCAGGGGGCGGAAGCCTTTGACGTGGGCCGGGCCATCGTCGCCGGCGTGAGCACCGACAAAGCGGCCTACGCCGCCGGCGACGAAGCGGTGGTAGCGACGGTTGTCCTCTTTGCCACCGCGCCGGTGAACGGCGAGCTGTCCTTGGCAGTGGATGGCGCTGCGGCCTACAGCCAGAACGTGGCCCTGGCGAGCGGCTTCCAGGAGGTAAACATTACGCTGCCGGGCGGCTACGGCCGTGGCCAGCACACCCTCCGGGCTACCCTGGTGGAGAGCGGCCTGAATAGCTGGCGCGAGACCGGCTTCGACTACGCCACCAGTGGCCCGGACCTGATTGCCCGCCGGCCCGTCCTGGGGACCATGAACGGCCACACGGCCGAAATCGTGGCCATCATCGGCAACCGTGGCGACCAGGCAGCCCCGGCCAGCGTGGCCACACTCTACGACGGCGACCCGGCGGCCGGCGGCGTGGCCATTGCCACCTTTGCCGTACCCGGCCTGAGCAGCGGCGCGTCCCACGAGGCGGCTATCCCCTGGAATGTCGCCAGCCGGGCTGGCAGCAACCTGCTGGTGCTGGTGGCCGACGCCAACGCCGGGGTTGACGAGACGAATGAAGGCAACAACGAGGCTGAGGACACCGTCGTGGTCGGCGCCGTGTCGCACGTCCTGAGCAGCGATAAGCCGGAGTATTACCGCAGCGATACGGCTCTCTTCACCGCCGAAGTGGAGAACCTGAGCGCCGCCTCGACGCTATCGAACCTGACGCTGGAGACGGCCGTCTCGAGCGACGGCACGCTCCTCTTCAGCGATAGCCGGCCGCTGGCCGACCTGGCGCCCGGCGAGGTACGCCAGGAAACGGTGGCCTGGGAAATTGCGCTGGACGTCAGCGACTTTGACGTGCCGTTTGTGGTCCAGCAACAGGTGTTGGTGGATGGCGCGGCCCAGCCGCTCCAGGGGTTGGCCGCCAGCGTCGTGCCCATTCTAGTCTCCATCACAACCCAGCCAGAGGCAGACGACCACTACGCCATCTACAATGAAACGCCAATGGTTCACCTGGGGACAACGGCGACGGCCGACATTCTCTACCAATGGGAGACAGAACCGTTTATCGTCTACAGCGGTCCTTTCCCGGCGACTGAGGGGCTGCGAATGTTGCGGGCCTACCCGCAGCGAAATGGCGTGGCCGTTGGCCCGGCTGTGGAAATGCTGATCATGGTAGACAGCCTGCCCCCGCAGACCACCGTGGCGCTCGATCCGCCTGCGCCGGACGGCGAGAATGGCTGGTACGTCTCCGGCGTCACGATAACGTTGTCGGCGACGGACCAGGGAGTCGGCGTGTTCCAAACCCAGACTAGCCTGGACGGCGAGAACTGGAGCGTCCACGCAGCGCCCATTCCCTTTGCGCGGGAAGGAGAGTTTACGCTCTACGTCCGCTCGATAGACCTGGCCGGCAACATCGAACCGGCCCACAGCATCAGCTTCAAGGTAGACAGGACGCCGCCCACGCTGGTTCACAACGGGCCGTTCACTATCTGCAGCGGCGAGACGATTCTGCTGGACGGCACGGCCTCTTTCGATACGCTGGCCGGCCTGGCCAGCACGAATTGGGACGTGGACGGCGACGGCCTCTACGACGACGGCGACCCGGCCTCTTTCACCTGGCCCGGCGGCTCCGACCCTTACACCGTCTCCCTGGCCGGCGTAGACCTGGCCGGCAACGTGGCTACCACCAGCACGACCGTTATCCTGGGAGGAACACCGGAAACCCTAGAACTGTATCCAATCGCCTTGCACGCCGATACGCTGGCCGGGGTGGTCGCCGGCGACGAGATCGTGGACATCCTCAACGGGACGCAACCGGGCAACTTCGGCTGGCTAACCTGGAACGGCGACAACGGCGTGCCGGCCCTGGTCAACAGCCTGACCCCGCCCGGGAACAGCTATCTCTACGTCAACCCCTACGATCCGGCCGATGACGAACTGTCCGCCGGCGACTGGGTGGAGGGCCGGCCTGGCGTGGCTAACGCCAACGACATCCGGGCCGTGCTGGAAGTTCTGAGCGACGTTGACGATCTCAATATCATCGTGCCGGTGTGGGACGTGACCGACGGCGGTGGCGCGGAGGCTAATTACCATATCGTCAACTTCGCCATTGTCCACCTGACCGGTTACGACCTGCCAGACCAGAACCAGATTTCGGTTCTCTTCCTGGGTTACGCGACTTGCGGCAACGAGTCGCTTGGCTTCGGCTTTGACGGCCTGGAAAACGTGGCTGCGGCCGGCTTTAGCCCACTGTGGCTGCCGGCCGCGGCTATCATTCTAACGCCGCTTGCGCCTGGGGCGCGTAGAGGATGGAGAAGTAAGGGTTTATAGCCAGGGCTTCCTGCAGGTGCCGGTGGGCGGCCGTCTCCCGGCCGAGCGCCTGGGCAATCATGCCGGCGTGGTAGTGCAGTAGGGCGTCGCGCGTGCCCAGGCGCAAAGCCTGCTGGCTGTAGGTCCAGGCTTCCTCGTAGCGGCCGTTTCGATAGAGGGTCCAGGCCAGCACGTCGGCAGCGTAAATGCTTGGCCGGCGGCTGTAGGCGGCACGCGCTTTTTCCAGGGCAGCGGCCGGATCCACTCCATGATCGGCGTCAAAAAGGGCCAGTTCCAGGTCTACGTCTACACCGGCGGCGGCGTTCAGTTGCTGAATAGCCCGCACCAGGTCGTATTGTTGCCTGGCCTGATCGGCCTGCCCGGTTATTTCGTACAATTCGCCCAGGGGGATGGCAAACTCCGGCAGTGGTAGCCGTTGCACGATGGACTGGTAAAGGGCAATCGCCTTGCCGTAATGGCCGTGCGCCGCGGCCACACGGGCCAGGCCGGCCTGGGCATAGGCATAGTCAGGGTCAAAAAACAAGGTGTGGCGGTAGGTTTCTTCGGCTTTGGCCAGGTTGCCGCTGTTGAAGTAGAGGTGGCCAAGCTGCACCCGCGTCCAAAGCGTGGCTTCGGCCGTGGGCAGGCCGCTGTTGACGGCCGTCTGCATGGCGGCAATGGCTCCGGCCGGGTCGCCATGCAGTTCGCGCAGGTAGGAGACGCGGCTGTAGGAGGTCAGGTCCGGCCGCAGGTCTATCATGGCCTGGGCCGAGGCGACGGCTTCTTCGTAGCGGCCGAGTTCGACCTGGGCGTCCACGATGATGCCCAGGATTTGCGCCCGGTAAGGATTCAGGGCGCGGGCCTGTTCGCCCCAACGCAGCGCGCCGGCAAAGTCGTGGCGGGCCAGGGCCAGTATTCCCTGCCCGACGAGGGCGTCAACCTGCCGGGGATCGCGCTGCAAAGCCTCGTTAAAGGCCATCTCCGCCTGACTATAGAGAGAGGCGTCGCCCGTCTCGCGCACACGCTGCAGCAGCGCCAGTCCCAATTGGGCGTAAAGGTAAGGGTCGTCGGGCCGGTTGCGAATACGATCCTGGAGTTGGGCAATCATCGTTTCCGATGGCAGCTCAACGGGGGCCGGCGCGGCCGGCGCGGCGCCGGCCGTCCATTGGCGGATGATGCCGCCGGAGATGGCGGCGGCCAGGATAGCCAGGGAAATCAGGAGCATCCATTTGGGTCGCCGGCTCGATTGGCCGGGCCAGGCATTGGCATACATCGGTGTCTCCTCAAGCAGTGAAGGGGGGAGGCGTGACGTGTGATACGCGGCCGGAGGCTATCGGGCACCACACGTCACGGGAAAGGCTCAGGTCAGCCGCAAGGGTTGATTATTCCTGGCGGCGACGACGCAACCGGAGCAGGGCCGGCAGGGTGAACAACGTCGCCCCACCCAGGGTAGCGGCCGTGGCCGCCGGGTCCTGGCGGGCCACCTGGCTGACGGTTTGCGCAGCGTAGCTGGCCTTCATAATGACCGGCGCGTACATTTTCAAGATGTTCTGGTGGTAATGGGACTCGCCGGACTGGGCCGTGGCGAAGTAGGGGAAGGTGTTGCGGAAAGGCGCGTCATTGGCGTCCACGTTGTCATCCAGAACCGGGATGAGGGCCGGATCAAAGGTGAAGGTCGCGTCGCGGTCGTCCAGCACTTCGTAGGCCGCGCCGGCCACGGCCAGTAGCTCGATTTCCACGATGTCGTCAGTCAGGCGGCGGCCGTTGGGGAAGCCGCAGGCGTCGCCGCCTAAGACGCCGAGCCGGCTGGGGGTCGGCGAGCAGGTAGCGCCGCTGATGGCCGTGTTGATACGGATCATCTCGGCCGGCACGACGCCGGCCGGCCGGTTGACATTGTAGCCGGCCGGCAGCGTCACCGGCCCGCCGGCCGTCTGAATGGTGAAGTCGTTGGCCAGGACCATGCCTGTTAGGAAGATGTCGAAGATGTCGCCCCGGCCGCTCCGGGGTACGCCGGGGGTGTACTCGGTATCGCAATCGCCACCGGTGTCGCCGGGCAATGGCACTGCGTAGAGCGTACAGAGCAGGTTGCCAATTTCGGGGTCTTCGACGCTCTCTTGCAGCAGGGCGTAGACTGTCAGGTCCACGCTGGGTGGAATGGCGTTGAAGGTGTCTTTCAACCCCATGGGGATGACGACCTCGTTGACCAGGGGCATTCCCAGGCGGGAGACCTGCACCCCCACGCCACCGCTGCTATCCAGGACGTTTGTCGTGCTCCGGCGCGTACCAGCCCAGACGCCCAGCACCGGCTCGACACCCTGGGTCAGGTGAGCGATAGGAATCTCCAGGACGAGGCTGTGGGCGTTGAAGCCGGACACCGAGTCAACGGGGACGTTGTTTTCGTTGGCATAGCCGACGGGCGGGGCCTGGCCCCGCAGCGTCAGCAGGTCAAAGACCTGCAGGTCCACCCAGAAAGCGTCGTCCGTCTGGCCGGCAAAGACCTTGATCTGGCCAGCAGGCGCCTGATGGGTATAAATCGCCGCGTCGGCCAAAGCCTGATAGTTGGGGGTAGACTTACTGCCGATGTTGGCCGGCGGAGCCAGCACGTTGCCGACGACCACAACGGAAGAGCCGCCTTCGAGGTGCTGCGTGACCGTGTAATACTGCTTGCGGTTCCAGTCCGGGTCGTTCAGGCTGGTAATTGGCCCGGTGTTATAGAGAAAGGTGTCGGGGTTGGCGACGGAGACCCGGCTGTTCAAGGTGTAGGTGATGTCGGCCGTGGCGTTGCCGTCGTTGTCTACGTAAATGTCGTAGAGAGCGGTGTCGTCCCACTCGAAGTAGTTAGGACCGCCTTCGGGGCCTTCAAAGGGGATCCAACTGGCGGCCAGGACGATCCGGTTCGTCTGGCCGGCGGGAATGAAGACGTAGGTATCGGTGTTATCGGCAAAAGCGTCTTTGGAAATCAGGGGGGCTTCGCGGTGGCTGGAAGCGGCCGCCGGGCTAAAGAGCAGCAGCGCGGCGGTTAGCAAAGCGAAGGACGTCAAAACCAGGCAGGCGATTAAGCCGACCCGGCCGATGGCCGATCTCCAGTTCAGGTTTCTGTTCATCGTTTATTTTCTCCTATACATATCTGCGAATGACACAAATTGGCGGCAAGAGGTTTTCAGACCTGTGTTGGGGCATAAATCTCCTTTTGCAAAACGATGAAACGCGGCGCGTTTCCCATTTTGCGTTTATCGTTGACCGTTACGAGAGGATGCCTGTCTCCAGAAAGGCCCGCAGGGTAATACCAATACCGGCTATGGTGATGACCAGGGCGCTGAAGACGGGCACGGCGCGCGCCAGATGGCTCCGCCCCGGTGACACCGGGATTCGCTCAAAAAGACGGCCGGCGTAGACCATGACGATGCCGACGGCCGTTAACACGCTGGCCAACCCGACGCTGAAGGCCAGAATCAGGGCCAGGCCCAGCCCGACACGCTGCAGGGCAATCGCACCCAGCATCATGACCAGGGCTGAGGGGCAGGGCAGCAGGCCGCCGGAGATACCCAGGGCCAGCAGGCTGCGCCAGGTGACGGGTCCGGTCTCCGGCGGCAGGTGGCTGTGGCCGTAGTCATGGGCGTGGTGGTGATGGTCATGAGGGTGATGGTGGTCATGATGGTGGTGGTCGTGGGTGTGATCGTGAGGAGGGTGGAAATGGCCGGGCCCATGGCTGTGGTGGTGGCTACTCTGGGCAGAGGCCGGCTGCAAGGAGTGTCGCAGGCGTTGGCCAAACAAGGAAAGACCGATGGAGACCACCAGGATGCCAGACACGACCCCTAACCAGGGATACAGTGTCTCCGGGAGAATAAATCGTGAGGCAAATAAAACGACGAAGCCTAACACGAAAACGCCGAGCGTGTGGGTGATGGTCGTGGTCAGCCCAAGAAAGAGGGCGTGGCGGGCCGTGCCACGCGAGCCAACCAGGTAGGCGGCGACAATGGTCTTGCCGTGTCCGGGCGTGAAGGCGTGAGCCGCGCCCCAGCCAAAGGCAGCTAACAGAGCCAGCAGGAGCGCGCCTGGCCCTAGAAGAGGGAGCCGGATCAATTCGGCAAAGCGGTCCTGGCTGAAGCGGTTCTGATCGGCCGCACTACCGGCCAGGCCGGATTGCCTTGCCGTCGCCTGATCGGCGGTCTCCTGTTCGCCGGTTCCGGCCGGGGCAAAGCGGAAGGTGGCGTCGTGGGCAGCCAGCGGGCTTTGCAGCAGGTCTTGCGGGTATTGGCGCAGTTCCTGGCTAACATCCTGGGCCGGCGCGCTTGATTCCAGCAGGGTGACGCCGTCGCCGGCCCAGACGATAATCTCGCGCCAGCCCGGCCGGCCCGGGAAGTTGCCGTCGGTGTAGCTGGCCTGCCAGGGGTCTGGCTGCGGGGCGACAGCGGCCGCCAGGTGTAAGGTTATCCGCTGGGTGTTCAGGCTGCCCTGGCCGGGGGGAAATTCCAGGGCTTGCTGCACCAGTTGCAGTTCGGCCGGGCGGCCGTCGATCAGCAGGCTCAGGTGGCGCTGCAGGCGGGCCGCTTCTTGGGTCAGGTAGCGTTCCTGTTCGGCCGGGCTGATGGTTTCGTCGGCATTGCCGTCTATCCGCGGCCGTTCCTGGAAAGCCGGTATCTCGGCCATGTCCACAATGTAGAGCAGTCGGATTTCGCCGGCCGCCACTTCCAGCCGGCTGTAGGTATTGACGCTGAAATTACCCAGGGGATGAGCGGCAGCATTGCGGGGGGAAGAAAAAAGAAGAACGAGAATGGCAAGCAGAGGAGCAGCGATGCGAAGCCGGCGAGGCAAAGCCAGATGCTTAAATTTTTCTACCATTACATTTCTCCCGGTCCTGGCCGCAGCGTGCAGCCAGGGTAGTGCCTCCTGGTGGAGACCCGGCGCTTATCCTTTGGGAAACTATCGCCTTTTAAAGCTTTTCAACGTTAGTCACATCTTGCGCCTAACCGTTGCTCAATATCCAGTTCAAAAAATGTTCAATTTTTGATCACTTTGGGGTGATTATTGGCCGGGAGAAGCGAGTGGCTCCTAACAAAAACCTCCCGGAGGCTTCCACACTAAACTAAGCAACTTTTCTGGAGAAGCCTCCGGGAGGTTTAAAGCTCAATGGGTTGGGACAAAAGCTCGACCAGTAGTTTGATCGCTCCCTCGACGTCGCCGTTGTCTACTGTCTCGCTGGGGGAATGGGCGAAGCGGCAGGGGATGGAAATGCAACCGGCGACGTTGCCGGCATTGGCAAGCTGCATGGCGCGGGCATCGGTGGAGCCGCGTTCCAACACTTCCAACTGGTAAGGGATAGTGGCTTCACTGGCCCGCTGTTTCATGAGGCGAACCAGGCCGGCATGGGCGATCATGCCGGTATCTTTAACCTTAATCGCCGGCCCTTTGCCCAAAGCAATGGGCATAAATTGCGATTCGGGCACATCGCCGGCCGGGGTAATGTCTACGGCAATGCCCACGTCCGGGTTGATCCGGTTGGCGGCCACCTGGGCGCCGCGCGTGCCCACTTCTTCCTGGACGCTGAAGACGAAGTAGACATCGTGGGGCGTGGAGGCCAACTGCTTGAAGGCTTCAATGGCGACCACGCAGCCGATGCGATCATCCATGCTTTTGGCGGTGTAACGACTGCCCTGGACGAGGAGTTGCTGGACAAATCCGGCGGCGTCACCCACCTCAACCGGGCAATCTTCCGGGCTGGAGGCGCCCACGTCAATGTAATGCTTGTCCAGCGGGTGGATCTTGCTCCAATCCGGCAGACGCTCGCTGTAGACGACGCCAATCGTTCCATTGGCAAACTGGACGCGGCCGCCCATGAGCGTGTGGGGAAAGACGCCGCCGATGTTGGTGAAGCGCAGGAAGCCTTCTTTGGTGATGTGGGAGACCATCAGGCCAATTTCATCCATGTGGGCGGCGACCATGACCTTCAGGCCCCGGCCGTCACCCTTTTTCAGGGCAATGAGGTTGCCCATCGCGTCTACTGAAAGCTCGTCGGCCAGGGGTTCTATCTCCGGCCGAATGAGCTGGCGCATGTGGTCTTCAAAACCCGATGGCCCGTAGGCTTCTACTAATTTTTTGATTAGCTCTTTCATTGAATGCCTCAAATATGTGATACGGAAATAATTTGACGCAAAGACGCAGACTTTGGCCTGCCAAAGTTCACGCAAAGGTTGTAAGGATTTTTATTCATTGTGATGCGCCCCGCGCATCTGAACTCCTCTGTTCAACAAACAACGATTGACAGGACACTAATGAATCTGGCTAATTGTAATCTATCAGGCACCTTTGCGGATAGCAATTGCTGCCCTTTTTTGCGCAAAATTTAAGCGCCCTTCAAACACAGTTTAGGAAAACACCAACTCGCCTTCAAATACCAGCAGCCAGATGTCTGATTGGTTGCCGGCCAGCGCTTCGGCGAAGAGGAAGAAGGTGTTCTGGGTGTAAAAGAGGTAGTGGGAGTGGATTAGCGTGGCGCCAGGGATGTCCTCGGTGGCCAGGACGGGATTGGTTGGGTAGCGCTGCCAGTGAACGCCGTCCTGGCTGAAAGCCAGCCCCACGGCCGACTCACCGTCGCCTTGAGGAGCGCCGCCGTAGGCCATGAGCAGCCGTCCGTGGTCTGGACGACGCGTGGCTGCCAAACCGTCCGGCTATCCCAGTCGCCGGCCGGGCCAGGCCCAAATACCGGGTCGCTCCCGGCGTAGCGAGCCTCGGTCGTCGCCGGGTCATCATACTTGGTCCATTGGATGCCATCGGCCGAGGTGGCCAGGCCGACGAAGGAGCTGCCGCGAACGGCGGCACTGGAACCGTTATAGAACATCAGGTAGCCGCCTTCGGTCTTCAGCACGTTGGGGTGCTCGACGAGCTGGCTATCCCAGGCGCCCGGCCGGCCGGGTTCTAGCACCGGCTCGGGTGCGGCCGTCCAGGGCCCTTCCGGCGCGGGGGCCGTGGCCCGCCAGATGGTCATGCGGTTGAGGAGGTGGGCTGCCAACCCCACAGGTACATGACCAGTTGGTCGCCGTCCAACAGAACAGTCTCCGGGAGGGGGCTGGGAGCGCCAAAATCCAGGTCCAGGAATAGCGGCGTTTCACTGGCCGGGGTCCAGTTGAAGCCATCGGGCGAGGCGCTGTAACCTACACCATGCACGTCCCGCGAATTGCCAAACCCCTTGACGAACATATAGTATAAACCGTCGAAGAAGACGATGCCGCCGGTAAAACCGTAGTTACTGTACCAGGCGATGTCCGGATCATGAGACACAGCCGGGCCATCGCCGTAAATGTGGCCGCTGAAGAGCCTGGGGCCGCCTTTTGGTTCCTCAGTTGGTAATACAGTAGGAGAGCCGGCCGGCTCAAGTGTCTGTATAGGTGCGGGTGGAATGGTTGCGGCCGTAGTGGGCGTTGGTTCGAGTGTGGCTATGGCCGGCGCTCTGGCGGTTAAGGTGGGCTGAGCGGCCGGCACGCCACAGGCTGCCAGGAATGGTAGGAGCAGCCAGAGGAATACCCGGCCGAAAGCGTCAAACGAATTGAAGGGATCTCGATCCATTACTCACCTTTCGAACGTTCAGACACAAATGCGACACAAGGTGTCAGGAATACGGTGGTATAGTTGTAGCCTGAACCGGCCATCGTTGGCAGCACTAGCTGTCTGACATATAGATGATACGAGTGATGGCAGAGATTTAGTGAGAATCGTGTCAACAAGAGATGGGAATGGCACGAACGACGGAGAGATTAAAGGAGTCACCTATGAAAATTCCTGCACCAGGCCGCCCTTATCCGGTCGAGGGTTACGGCATTCCGCAAAGTGAAGAAGGGTTGTTGAGCTGGGAGTTTGTCTCCGAGCGAATGGCCCGATCGCGCAACTATTGGGTGGTGAGTGTGTCGCCAGACGGCCGGCCCCACGCCGTGCCGGTGTGGGGCCTGTGGGTAGACGATACGTTCTACTTTGGCGGCGGGCCACAGACGCGCTGGATGCGCAACCTGAACGACACCCCCTATGTAGTCGTCCACCTGGAGAGCGGCGACGAAGTCGTCATTATTGAAGGAACGGCCGAGTGGGTTACGCCTGACCCCGACCTGGGACAGCGCCTTGACAAGGCCAGCCGAGCCAAATACAAGATGCCGGGCGGCGGCGGGCCTACCTGGGCGCTGCGCCCGCACAAGGTCTTGGCCTGGCAGGAGTACCCGGTGAGTATGACACGTTGGGTGTTTGAGCAGGGAGACGACGGACGATAGACGACAGACGACGAATAACGGTCTGCCCGTAGGGGCATGATGCATCATGCCCCTACGAAGGTAAGGGTGAAGGTCGTGCCCTGGGCCGGGGCGCTGGCCACGGCAATACGGCCGTTGTGGGCTTCGACGATGGAGCGGGCAATGGCCAGCCCCAGCCCCGACTCGCCGTTGTAGGAGCGGGACTTATCGGCCCGGTAAAAGCGATCAAAGATGTGGGGCAGGTCTTCGGTGGCAATGCCGCTGCCGTTGTCCTGCACTTTTAGCGTCACCGCCTGGCGGCCATTTTCGGCCGAGAGCACAATCTCGCCGCCGGCCGGCGTGTAACGCAGGGCGTTGCTGACCAGATTGCCCAGGACCTGGCCTATCCGGTCGGGGTCTACGTCTACGGCCGGCAAATCCGGGGCTACCTCCACGCGCAGAGCCACGTTCTGTTGGGCAGCCTGGGCCATGTAGGCCAGGGCGCTGTGCTCCAGGAGCACGCCGGGGTCCACCGGCTGGCGGCGCAGGGGCAGTTGCCCGGCGTCGGCCAGCGACAGGGTGCGCAGGTCTTCAACCAGCCGGGTCAGGTATTGGACCTGCTGGTGCATGGCCCGGTAGATTTCCTCGCCACCCTGTAGCTTGCCCTCGTCCAGCGCCTCGGTATAGCCCTTGACGACGCTTAGCGGCGTGCGCAGGTCGTGGGCAATGTCGGCCGTCATCTGGCGGCGCAGCTCAGTGGCGCGGGCCAGGTCGGCGCTCATCTGGTTGAAGGAAGCAGCCAGTTGGCCAATTTCGTCCTGGGAGCGGACCGGCACCTGGTGGCCCAGTTGGCCCTGGGCGACGAGCTGCGTGGCCGCTTCCAGCTCGCTGACCGGGTGGGAGATGGTCCGAGCCAGCAGCACCCCCAACAATAGCGCCACGACGGCCGCCCCCAGGGCGCTGTAAATGGTAGCCCGGTTGACGTTGACCAGGAATCTCGCTTCCGGCGAATCGGATGGGAAGCCCGACTGGCCGCCGAAAGAGTCCAGGACCAGCCAGCCAACTGTCTCACCGTCCACCTCAATGGGGGTGCCGTTGTTGACCAAGCGCCGCGACAGTTGTTCGCCGGGCTCGTGCTGCCAGCCGCCGTAGACGACGGTGCGGTCGGCGTCTAGCAGGGTGACCGGCAGCCGGTAGCCAGGGCCGCCATGCCCGCGCCAGTTGTCCTGTTGGAGAATGACGACGGCCTCGATGCCCTGCCAGCTTCCTACCTGCTGGTAATAGGCCACCAGTTGGCTGCTTAAAGTGTCCAGCTCATCCTGGTACAGATTGTAGACCAACTGGTCAAACTGCCGCTGGGTCTGCCAGTTGACGAGCAGGGCCACCAGCACGGCCCCCAGGGTGCTGACGACGAGAAAGGCTAGAGTGAGCTTGAGAACGAGAGAGCGCACGAAAGATTACCAGAAATCAGTCATCGGCCGCAAACCGATATCCGACTCCATAGACCGTCTCCACGTAGCGGGGGTTTCCGGGATCAGGTTCAATCTTCAACCGTAAATGGCGGATGTGAACGTCCACGTTCCGCTCGTAGCCTTCGTAAGCGGTGCCTTGCAGTTGGCCCAGCAAGTCGAGACGGGAAAAGACGCGGCCGGGGGAAGCCATCAGGGTGGCCAGCAAGTCAAACTCAAAGGGGGTCAAATCCACCCGCTGGCCGGCTACGGTGACCAGCCGGCCGTCGCGGTTGAGTTCGATGCCGGCCGCCCGGAGAATCTCCGGCTCGGCGGGCTGGCGGCCGGCGCGCCGCAGCACGGCCCGAATCCGGGCTGTCAGCTCGCGCGGACTAAACGGTTTGGTGACGTAATCGTCGGCCCCCAATTCCAGGCCAAGCACCTTGTCGTGCTCTTCCAGCTTGGCGGTGAGCATGATGACCGGCGTGTCCGCCTCCTTGCTGTAGACGCGCATGAATTCATAGCCGCCCAGTTCGGGCATCATCAGGTCCAGGACGATCAGGTCGGGCTTTTCGTCGCGGGCGACAAAGAGGGCTTCGCGCCCATTGGCGGCCGTGACCACGCGGAAGCCCTCCTGGCTCAGATAGCTCCTGACCATCGTCCTCAGGCTTTCGGAATCGTCAACGACAAGAATTGTTCGGGCCATCGTTAGACCACCAGGGCCATTCATCCGTTTCGTCCTCTAGGCTACATGGTTGGAGCCAAAAAATCAACAATCCTGGGCAGCGACCGTTTACGGCCGCTCGCCCAGGGTTAAATCCAGGGTCACGGTCTCGCCGTTGCGCAGCACGGTCAACTCAATGGTCTGGCCGACGGTGGTGTGGAAGGCGAGGTAGCTGTTCAGGTCGGCAAAGTCGCCGATGGCCTGGCCGTCAATGGCGACGATGAGGTCGCCGCCCCGGCCGGTGCTGGCGTTGGCAGCCATAAGCCCGGCGGCGGCGGCCGGCCCGCCCGGCGTCACGTTGAGGACGTAAGCGCCCTGCGTTTGCGATAGCCCGTAGGTGGTCTGTTCGCTCAGCGCCAATTCGTCGTCGAAGCCGGCGCCCATGTACGGGTAGTGGTACTCGCCCTCGGCAATCAGACCGGGCACAATTTGCCGGACGGCCTGGACGGGGATGGCAAAGCCGACGCCGGAGTTGAAGCCGGTCTCCGAGGCGATGGCCGAATTGACGCCGACGACCTCACCCTGAAGATTGAGGAGCGGGCCGCCGGAGTTGCCGGGATTAATCGGCGCGTCGGTCTGGATCACGTCGGGCAGGGAATAGGTGCTGCCGGAACCCGGCCCGCGCTGGGAAACCAGGCTGCGGCCGAGACCGCTGACGATACCCAGGGACATGGAGCCTTGCTCGCCAAACGGGTTGCCAATGGCGACGACAAACTGGCCGACTTGCAGGCTGCCGGGCTCGGCTAATTGGAGCGGCTGGACGCCGGCCGGCAAGCTCTCGACCTTGATGACGGCCAGGTCGCTGTCTACATCCGCCCCGACCAACTCGGCCCGCCGCCGTTCGCCGTTGGCGAAAACGACTTCAAAGCTGCTACCGGCAGCCACGACGTGGTTGTTGGTGATGATGTACCCCTCGTCGCTGTAGACGAAACCGCTGCCGCTGCCAAGCGGCGGCACGATGATGTAGACGACGGCCGGGTTGGCCTGCTGGTAGAGGGTGGTGAGAGCCGTTTCGAGCGCGTCGGCGGCGGCCGGGTCGCTTTGGGCAGCAGGTGTGCTGCTCTGCTGCTCCGGCTGGTAGCCAACCGGAGAGACGGCCGCCCCGGCGTCTTCACCGGTTGTGGGGTCGGCGGCCGCCGGCGCGCCGATGGTAGATAGTCCGCCGCAGGCCACGGCGAGTAGTAACAGAAGTAGGGTTACTATGAGAAATGGGGCTTTCACTGTAGGTTGTCTCCTTTCAAATTTCGACGCAAAGACGCAGACTTTGGCAAGGCCAAAGTTCGCGCAAAGAAGAAGATTAACCTTGGCGTCTTTGCGCCTTAGCGTCAAATTTCAGCTCTATGCGGGTCAGGCGTCGAGGGTTGGCTCGACGGCGGTGTCGGAGCTGTCAGGGCGGCGACCGGGGCAGTCGCCAAAACCGCGCCCGAAGTGGAAGTCGCCGCTCAAGACCAGGTCGGCCTGTTCCTGGGTAATGTCGCCACCCTCGACCAGTTGCTGGACGGCGGCCTGGTAGGCGTCGTCCACGGCCTGGCCAAACTCGGCCTCGGTCAGGCCGGCTTCATCAATCAGGGTCGAGAGGGACGTGCCTTCCAGGCGGGCAGCCCGGTACTCTTCGACGGTGAGGCCCAGCGCATTGGCCACCAGGCTGTTCTCGTCAATGGCCTCTTTGACCAGGCCGGCGGCCAGAATGGCGTCGGCCTCCTCCTGGGTGATGTCGCCGGCGTCGAGGGCGGCCTGCACGGCCGCCTGGCGGGCTTCTTGCCGGGCCTCTTGCAATTCTTCAACGGTGACGTCCAGCGCCTCGGCCAGCAGGGCGTCGTAATCAATCGCGCCAGCCAAACCGCGCCAGCCGCGGCCGCCAAACCGGCCGCCTGCCAGCAGTTCGTCAGCCTGGGCCTGGGTGATCAGCCCGGCTTCAACGGCCTGTTCCAGGGCGGCGGCCAGGGCTTCTTCTTTGGCCCCTTGCAGTTCTTCGACGGAAATGCCCAGGGCTTCGGCCAGGTAGCTGTCGTCAGCGCCAAAGCCGCGGCCGGCGCCGAAGCCACCCTGGCGGCCAAAGCCACGGGCCGTCCAGCCAATGTCAAGTGCGCCGGCGGCCGCCACCGGGGCCTGGCTGGCGGCCGCCTGGGCCGCAGGGAGGAAGGCCAGCGCCCCAATTATCACGACAGCTAAAACAGCGACACTTCCCAAGAAAATCCGTATCCATTTGCTTTTCTGTTCCATCTAAACTATCTCCTTTGTTTTGACGGTTTTAGTTCGTAGCAACCACTTGAGCGGTGTGAACGGCTGAGGTAGTTACTACGAACCTACATTATTGAAGGATACGGAAATGTTGTTGAGCAATTGTTAAGGCGAGATTGAGTTCGTATTGAAAATAGTAACTGCTCTCGGGTGGCCGTGTCTGGAAACCAGCCATAGTCAGAGACCGGCCACAGCTTAGGGGTAGATAAGGGTTATGAGGCCAGCAGGAAGACAGGCGGCCGGTTTTGACGACGTTAGCCTTTCAGGCGCAGGGGAAGGCCAGAAATCATGAACAATACCTCGTCGGCCGTCTGGGCCAGGCGCTGGTTGGCCCGGCCGAGGGCGTCGCGGTAGGCCCGGCCGAGGAGATTGGGCGGCACCAGCCCCAGGCCCACTTCGTTGGAGACGACAATCCAGCCGGCCGTCCCGGCGGCGTAGGCGGCCAGCAGGCTGTCCACCTCCTGAGCCAGGGCCATTTCGGCCGCTTCCGTTGTCGTAGGTTCGGGCAAGGCCAGGATCACGTTGCTGGCCAGCAGCGTCAGGCAGTCGAGGAGAATGACGTCGGCGTCGTCTGAGCTACCCCGCAGCGCCTCCCCCACCCCCAGCGATATTTCCAACGTCTGCCAGTGGGCCGGCCGGGCCTGGCGGTGGGCGGCAATGCGGGCGGCCATTTCCTCGTCGCCGGGCTGGGCGGTGGCGACGTATACGACCGCCTGGCCGCGCTCCTGGGCCAACTGTTGGGCATAGGCGCTTTTGCCGCTCCGCGCCCCGCCCAGAATCAGCGTCAGTCGTTTGCTGGCGCCGGCCGGTCCGGTCATTGGATGGTGTACCCCAACAAGATAATGAGTTCTGTCACTTCGACGGCCAGTCCTAGGACGTCGCCGGTGACGCCGCCCAGCCGGGCGCGGGCCAGCCGGGCCAGCGCCAGCGCCGCCAGGTGAGCGGCAGCTACGCCGAGCAGCCCCCACCAGGAGACGGCCAGGCTGGCCAGCAAGAGCAGGCCGGGCAACAGGGCGGAGGCCAGCAGGACCGGCCGACTCAGGCCGCCAGCAAAGGCGACCCCCATCCCTTCCGGCCGGGCGGCCGGCTGGCGAGCCAGGGGCAAAATCAGCCAGCGGCCGTACATGGGGGCCAGCAAAAAGGGCAGCCAGCCGTTGGCGGGCAAATAGGCGATAGCCAGCATTTTCAAGAGCAGAAACAGGACCAGGCCGGCCGCGCCAAACGTGCCCAGCCGGGGATCGCGCAGGATTTCCAGTCGCCGCGCCGGGGGCACGGCCGCAGCCAGGGCGTCGCAGCAATCGGCCAGGCCGTCCAGGTGCAGGCCGCCGGTCAGCGCTACCCACAGGACGACGATCAATGTAGCCGCCAATAGCGCCGGGAAAAAGCGGAGTAGAACCAGGTGGGCAGCAGCCAGGATGCCGCCGAGCAGCAGGCCCACGACCGGGAACCAGGCGGCGGCGCGTCCCAGGTCGCCCGGCCGGGCAGCCGGAGAGGGGATCGGCAGGACGGTCAGAAAGCTGAGGGCCAGGGCCAGCCGGCTCATGTTTTCCGGCTCACCCCGGCTTCGTCAAAGGTAGCCATTTCACCCAGTGTCCGGATGGCCGCCTCCAGCAGGTGGAAGGCCAGGACTGCGCCGGTCCCCTCCCCCAGGCGAAGGTCCAGTTGTAGCAGCGGTTGCAATCCCAGGTGGCGCAAAACGGCCTGGTGGCCCGGCTCGGCCGATTGGTGGGCGGCAATCAGGTACGGCCGGGCGGCCGGGGCCAGGGCTACCGCCACCAGAGCGGCCGCGCCGGTGATAAAGCCATCCAGCACCACCGGCCGGCGCTGGGCAGCCCCGCCAAGGATGACGCCGACCAGCCCGGCAATTTCCAGGCCGCCGACTTTGGCCAGCACGTCCAGCGGGTCGGCCGGGTCCGGCCGGTTGGCGGCCAGGGCGCGCTCGATGGTGGCCATCTTGCGCTGCCGTCCGGCTTCGTCCACCCCGGTCCCGTAACCCGTCACCTCGGACACAGGCCGGCCGGTGAGCACGGCGGTGATGGCCGCGGCGGCAGTGGTGTTGCCGATGCCCATCTCGCCCGTGGCGACGACGTTGGCCCCGGCGGCCAGCTCGGCGGCGACGACTTGCAGGCCAACCTGCCCGGCCGCTTCGACCTGCTCCCGGCTCATAGCCGGGCCGCGGGCCATGTTGGCCGTGCCCCAGGCGACCTTAGCCTGGTAGACGCCGTCGCAGTCAGCCAGGTCGGCGGCCACGCCCACGTCCACGACGACGACCCGCGCCCCGGCCTGGCGGGCCAGGACGTTGATGGCCGCCCCGCCGCGGGCGAAGTTGCGGACCATTTGTGGGGTGACGGCGGCCGGGTAGGCGCTGACTCCTTCGGCCACGACGCCGTGATCGCCGGCCATGAGGATAACGACCTTGTCGGCCAGCCACGGTTGGGGCCGGCCGCAAATGCCGGCCAGTTGCGCCGCCAGCTCCTCCAGCCGCCCCAGGCTGCCGGCCGGCTTGGTCAGGCGGTTCTGGCGGCTCCTGGCGGCCGTGGCGGCGGCCTGATCAAAGGGTGGAATGGGTGGGATGTCCATGTTAACATTCTCCATAATAATGGAGACGTTGGCAACGATGTGGTTGGTAGCTTTGACTACAGGTGACTGTCACTTGCGGAAGTGACAGTCACCTCTGGTCAAGAGGGATGGCGGGCATGGAACAATCAGAAAGTACACAGGTAGTGCAGAACCGGCAGCTCGTCGAACAGTTCTGGGCGACGATGAACAGCAATGATTTCCGGGCGGCGGCCGAATTGTTTCACGACGACTACGTGCTGGAGTGGCCGCAATCAGGCGAGCGCATCCGGGGGCGGGAGAACTTTGTGGCGATCAACGACAATTACCCGGCCGCCGGCCGCTGGCATTTCACTGTCCACCGGCTGATTGCCGACGAGAGCGGGACGGCCAGCGAGGTAACGGTCACCGACGGGGCGATCACGGCCCGGGTGGTTACTTTTTCCGAATTTCGCGACGGGAAGATCGTCTACCAGGTTGAGTATTGGTCGGACCCATTCGAGGCGGCCGCCTGGCGCGCAGAGTGGGTGGAAAGGATGTAATACCGGAGGCTTGCGGCGCAAACCAGGCAGGCCATTTGATTGAAAGGGAATAAATATGGACGGAGCGTGAATGGAGCAACCAGCCTGGCATCATCTGCCCCTCGTAGATTCGCATCTTGACCTGGCAGAAAACGTGACCCTGTTCGGCCGTGACCTCACCTTGAGCGTAGCTGAAATCAGAGCATTGGAAAAACGGACGACAAGGCAAGCTACCGTTTCCCTCCCGGACCTGGAGCGGGGTGGCATCGCCGTGGTATTTGCGACCGTGACCGCAGGTTTTTTAGCAGCGGACGTTGGTGAAGATTTTGAACCCCGATCGGCGATTTATCGTACACCTGAAGAAGCTGAAGCACAGGCGCTGACCCAGATTAAGCTGTATGAGAGGTGGGACAAACAGGGACGTGTCCGGCTGCTCAAATCGGTCAATGATTTAGAGCATCACTTGCAACTATGGCAACACGACCGCAAGCCAGGTCTGGTCATGCTGATGGAAGGCGCAGACCCGATTGTTCACGTCGGAGATCTCCCCCGATGGTGGCAGCGTGGTCTGCGAATGATCGGGCTTACGTATGGGGATACGACCTACGGTATCGGGGTCGGCGGGGGTAGCCTGGCGTTCAAACGGGGCGGCCTGACGGCGGAAGGTTTGGCATTGCTGGAGCACATGGCCGAGCTGGGCTTTATCTGGGATATTTCACACCTTGCCGAGGAGGGCATATGGCAGGGGCTAGACCCCAACTTTCCCCACGTTTGCGCGTCCCATGCCAATGCTCAAGCCCTGACCCCAACGGATCGACATTTGAGCGACGACGTCATTCGTGCAGTCGCTGAACGAGATGGGGTCATCGGTCTTGTCCTGTATAACGCTTTTCTGGAGCCGCGCTGGAAAGAAGATAGATCAACGGCGGTCACGCTGAACGAACACCTGCGACGACAGGCGAACTATGTGGCCGCGATCGGTGGTTGGAACCACGTAGGCATAGGGTCTGATTTAGACGGCGGCTTTGGTCTTGAAGAAAGCCCAGTAGAAATTGATACCGTGGCTGACTTGTATCAAGTAGGGTCTGTCATCCCCCTTGAGGTCCGTGAGGCAGTGCTAAGCACGAACTGGCTGAATTTCCTGAGATCTTCCCTGCCGCACACTGCATGATGGTCTATGAAGACGACGAGTTCTCGCCGGAGTAAAATTGGGTGGTGTCCCTCGCTAGCGTGTACGAGCAGTAGGGCCAGAAAAAGACGAACAACCAGATAATAACCTCTGATCATGGGCGAATCGGCCGTCATCAGG
>JAKEFB010000064.1 GCA_022616275.1 Chloroflexota bacterium | reverse complement strand
TACCGGGCCTGGGCTACGTTACAGCAGGAAGAGGCAGAGGGGTTGCCGGGCCGCTGGCCCCAGACGGCCGAAGATTACCTGCAATACTGCCTGGTCTGCCGTCGCCTGGCGGCCCAGGCGAACCTCAGCCTGCGCGAGCTGGATCGCGCCCTGTGGGCGAAAAGTTGGGAAAATGACCTTCGACAGTTTGTTGCCGATGGCCGCAATTAAGTTCTGCAAATGATGGCAGTCAACAGCGACCTGAACATCTCCGCTTTTATCGCCCGCCAGAAGGCCAACCACTTTCTCATCATGCAAATAGGGGATCAACTCATAGCCGGCCGAACCAGAGTTGCTCGTCAGCCCGACTCCAAACTGGCACTTGCCGCTCCTCCACGCCCCCTCTAAACTCGGCGTCCTGGGCCCAGCCGGCCGCCTCCTCGTTGGCGCACACACCGGCCAGGTCACCAAAGCTGGTGGCCAGACGGCCAGCCACCTGGCAGATCACGCCGAAAAATTATACGCCAGCGCCGTACCGTAGCCCCGGCCGCCCCATCCGTTTATCCGCTTCTCATCCGCTGCCCCGCTCTCTGTGCCAACAACGGATTACACCAGCAACTAAAGCATTCTTACTCACGGCCAAGTCTCGCCTACGGTGCGTTGGAGTGCTTCCCGAATCAAATCATCCTTCAGGCGAAAACCATTACTCTTCAACTGGCGCAACAACGCAGCAGCCGATGGGATTAATCCTTGTTGTTTTGCCCGTAATACCACCGCCAGTGTACCCACAACAGGAATAGAGAAGGTCCGAGCACATTTACGCGCCGACGCATCATCTATTACCACCGTCCACCCGGGATTTGCCAAGGCATAGGCCAGTACGGCCGTCTCCCCCGCACCCAAGTCCCAGGCTATCAGCTCTGGAGAAGGAGAAGGAGAAGGTACAATAGTCAGGGTTCCGCCCTCCCGGAGAAACTGGCGCGCCGGATCGTCAGCCGGTCCAGCTTCAATTTCGGCAGCTACCGCTTGTGGTGTAACCACCTCGTCTGCCAGGTTATTAAGCAGTTTTGCCTGCCCTACACGAGCCAACACAATAAGAGGCGAAGCATTAAGTACCCAACGGTTACTCACGCCTCGCGTCCTCGATGAGTTCCTCTACCGGGTATTGAAAAGGCGTCACCCCAAACCTATGTAAAGCAGCCAGAAACTCCGCGCGAGAAACTCCAGCAATCTCGGCCGCCTTGGCCTGCGAAACCTGCTCCGTTTCATACCACTTCACGGCCGCCGCCAGCCTCATTTCCCGAACAAAGGTCTCCGGGTCCTGTCGCAAAGCCGACAATAGATTACGCGGTAATTCGATTGATATGTGAACAGTATCCATCATTAATCCATCTCCAATCCGCTGATTCGTTCCTCACCCGAAAAGCCGCCCTTTCCCGCTCCCTCAACGGCCGCTCCGGGCCAACGTAAACCCACGCCCCGCTTCCTCAACAACTTCCTCTACCGGGTATTGAAAAGGCGTCACTCCAAACCGCTGCAAAGCAGCCAAAAACTCCGCGCGAGAAACTCCGGCAATCTCGGCCGCCTCATCTGCTTATCCGTGAGTTGGCCGCCAACTCCTCTATCCGCTGCCTCCGACCACAAAAAATATAGTTAATGAGATTCTCGTTGCCATTTTACTACTTTTTGCCGCCCGGTTGCGCCGGCAACCCATTATACCAGCAACCGGGCGCCCGGCATTTTTACTGATAGCCAACCGTAAGACCCTCTCGACCATGACTATATGATGATCATGATCTCCTTGACCATCTTGCCCATCAACCACTTCCTTACCAAAACCCTTCTTTCCACTTGACACCTGACACCTGGCGCCTGGCACCTGACACCTGGCACCTGACACCTTCCTTCCCCCCATTGCCCCTCCTCCCATCCGGCAGTACAATCTCACCACTCGTACTTCGCACAGCTCAACAAACAAAGCCATGGTTCACCGGTCTCGACCAATTACCTTTACCAATCACCGGCGATCGGCGATTTTTCTCCAGCCAACTAGCGAGGCGACAAATCGCCCGTCATCCATCGTCCATCGTCCGTCGTCCGTCGTCCGTCGTCCGTCGCTCCATGGATAACCCCCTCCAATACACCCTTTTCGTTGCCCTCGCCCCTCTGGCGGCTCTACTTTCTATTGGCGTACTCACCTACGTCCGGGTAGCCTATCCTTCCCCGCTAACCGCAACCTTGACCTGGCTCATGATCGCCATCTCCGGCTGGCTCATCTTCAACACCCTCGAACTCGTCGCCAACACCGAGGCCAGCACCGTCTTCTGGTCCAAAGTGAGCTATGGCTTCATCGCCTACTCCCCCGTAGCCTGGCTCGCTTTTGCCCTCCAATACACCGACCGGCAAAAGTGGCTCGCCCCCTCCCGCTTCTTTCTCTTCTGCCTCATTCCCTTCGTCACCACCGTCCTGGCCTGGACCAATGAACTGCACCGCTTATTGTGGGCCGGCTACCACTTCACCCCTGTCAGCGGCATGCTCGCCTTCAGCGTAGACCACGGCCCCTGGTTTTGGGTCCACGGCGTCCATTCCTACGCCCTTGTCTTCCTGGGCGCCTTTCTCATCATCCGGCAATATTTCCGCTCCTTCGCCCTCTACCGCCAGCAGTCGCTCTGGCTCGTCATCGGCGCCCTCATCCCCGCCTTCACCAACGTCTTTTATCTCTTTGAACTCGTCCCCACCATCACCAAAGATTACACCTCCATCAGTTTTGCCCTGGCCAGCACTGCCTTTGCCGTCGGCATCTTTCGCTACCACCTCTTCGACCTGAAACCGGTCGCCCGTGACGCCGTCATTGACAGCATGAGAGACCCCATGCTGGCCGTGGACGCCCGCGGCCGCATTGTAGACGTTAACCCCGCCGCCCAGGCCATCATCGGCATCCCCGCCGGCGCCATTATCGGCCGGCCGGCCGGCGAAGTGTTACACCCCTGGCGCGACCTGGTCGAACGCTTCCGTGACCAGAGCGACGTCCAGACCGAGATTGTCCTCGACCAGGCCGGTGTCCCCCACTATTACGACCTGCGCGTCTCCCCGCTAACCAACCGCCAGGGCCAGCTAACCGGCCGGCTGATCGTCCTGCGCGACATCAACGAACGCCAGCAGGCTGAAGTGGCCCTGCGCCGCTACACGGTCGAACTCGAGGCGCGCAATGAAGAACTGGACGCCTTCGCCCACACTGTCGCCCACGACCTCAAGAATCCCCTGGCTTCGCTCATTGCCTACAGTGATTTCCTCAAAGCCGGCCTCAATAAGTTGTCGGCCGCCGATACTGACCGTTTCCTCGGTGCGATTATGCGCAACGGCCTGCAGATGAACCTGATTATTGACGAACTACTGCTGCTGGCTCGGGTGCGCCAGCTTGAAGGCGTGGCTATTACCCCCCTCGATATGGGCGCCATTGTCGCCAGGGCGCTGGAACGCCTGAGCGCCCTGCTGGCCCAGCGCCAGGCCGAAGTCATCGTCCCCCCAGCGTGGCCCATCGCCCTGGGGCACGGCCCCTGGGTCGAACAAGTCTGGGCCAATTACGTCAGCAACGCCCTCAAGTACGGTGGCGCCCGGCCGCGCGTCGAATTGGGCGCCAACGACCACAGAGATGGCCCCGCTGGCCGGCCGCCGATGATTCGTTTCTGGGCCCGCGACGACGGCCCCGGTATCCCGGCCGAGGAGCAGAGCAAGCTGTTCACCCTCTTTACCCGGCTGGAGGGCGGGCAGATCGAGGGGCACGGCCTGGGTCTGTCCATTGTCCAGCGTATCGTCAATCGGCTCGGGGGAGAAGTTGGCGTCGAAAGCCAGATAGGCCAGGGCAGTCTCTTCTGGTTCACCCTGCCGGCCACCCCTCCAAAACCACTGAATCACAGTTAAGCTGCCAGCGCCGGCCGCTTCCTCCGCTTATCCGAGAGTTGGCGGAGTTGGGCAGCCCAACTCTCAACGCCACCGTCCGTTGCCGCCGGCCATAACAAATATTGTTACTGGCAGCAACTGGCAGCGCTTTTCATTGTAATGGCAGTCACCCCCAGCTTATCCTCACAACATACCTTGTATGCCATCAATCAGGAAAAACATCATGCCTAAAACGACACCCCTACTCTGGTCACGCTGGCTCTTATTCTTGAGCTTGCTCCTCATCTTCTACGGGCTGGCCATGGTCT
>JAKEFB010000063.1 GCA_022616275.1 Chloroflexota bacterium | reverse complement strand
GTTAACCCCACGTGGGCGGGGGCGGCCAGGGACACCATTACTGATAACCGTGAACTTATGTGTTAACCCCACGTGGGCGGGGGCGGCCAGCCACCAAGTTCAAATATAACAAATTGTTATATTTGAACCCCACGTGGGCGGGGAATAGAAGCTATCTTTTGCCAGCGGTGGGATTGCTTACGTTCAATACCAATGTCGGCTAAAATCAAAGTTCCATCATGGAACTTTGATTTTCTATCCCCGCCCTGGCTGGCCAATTCCCCCCGCTCTTGCATTTCCTCAATCAGTTGCCCCCCCGACGTTCGGCGTAGACTTGCCCTCTAAGGCCCCTAGAATGGCCTGGATTGCGTTACAACGATTCAGGCGGCGCGTGGGTTGCTACTTCAGGCCAATACCCAAAACGTCACAGGGCGCTTGTGATAGGTTCTGCTCTACCCCTAAGTATCGTTCGGTGGTCTTAATCGAGGCATGGCCCAGGGTAAGCTGTATCTGGTCTAGCGCCGCGCCGCCTTTGTGGGCCAGCTTGGCAAAGGTCCGGCGTAAGTCGTGGGGGGCGATTGCCACGAAGCCGGCCGCCGCTGCCTGCTCTTTCACCAGGTAGTAAATAGCCTGGGGGGTCATACCATCACCGTCCACCCGGCCGGCCTTGTTCACCGGCCGGAAGACCGGGCCAACGTACAGCCCCTTAGCCGCGGCCGCCCACTGGTCTATGGCGTGCTTGGCCCAGGCCGGCATGGGGACGGTTCTTACCCGGTTGCCCTTGCCCACCAGGTCAACGATTACCCACCGGCCCTCACGCTGCTGCACGTGGGCAAAGGCAAGGGCGGCCACTTCTGATACTCGCAGGCCCGCGCCAATCATGACGGCCAGAATCGCCCTATCACGTAGCCCCTTAAGCGTTGATACATCCGGGGTGTTTAATAGCGCCTGGGCCTCGTGCCTTGAGAGCCAGTTACCCGCTCGCACACCGGCCGCTTTTACCCCTTGCGCCCTGGCAATACCGGCGGCCAGTTCGGGGGCCAGAAGCCCATTATCGGCCGCTTCCGTCGCCAGCTTGCGAATGGCGCTCATGGCCTGGTTGACGCTGGCCGGACTGAGGCCCTGGGCCAAGAGGTAGCTCTTGTAAGCGTTGACAGTGGCTTTACTGAGGCCCGGCCGCCCCTGCCCGTCGTACCAGGCCAGGAAGTCATTAAGCGCCCGGCCGTAGGCCCGGCGACTATTGGCGCTGGTGACAGAATCAGCCACCAGGTTGACGATACGCTCTAGGCCGTCCGGCCGGTAAACTGCGAGCTGGTTAGTCATTGTCTTACCCCTTATTCCTTACGATAACAATCATTATCATAAGGAATTATAGCCCAAATTAGAGGGGGTGCAATTAGAGGTTGTTAAGGTTCGTCCTATCCCCTACGCCGCCATAGCCCGTTGCCGGCCCGGCCGTAGAGCCGGCCGCCCGCGTGGCCCGGTCTTTGCGTCATGTAATTTTCCTGGGGTATATCGGCCGTTTCGCCGGCCGCGGCCGGGCCGGACGTTCTCACCCCTTGCGCCCCCATTGAAAGAGCCACGGCCGCGTCAATCTTCCTGGTGGTCTTTTCCTTTGCCAGCCTGAAGCCGCGCGGCGTCTCAACGGCTACGGCGTTGGCTATGGCCTGGTTTAAGTCGGGGTGGTTAAAGTGGCTCAGCGTCCGGCCGATAATCGCATCATACAATGCCTGGTCGCACTCAATCCGGGCGTTCGTCTGTGGTAGCTCAATCATCTTCACCCCGGCCGCCCGTAACCGCGTGGCGATACTGTGAAGCTGGTACGGGTCGTAGTAGCAGGCCACGACCGCCCCGGCCCTGTGCAGGCTCAAAATTTCCGCCCCTATCGTCTTATCCAGGTCAATGGTCGGCCTGCCGCGCCCGTTGCTTTTCTGTGGCTTCCAGACCTTGACATAGGCCACGTCAACGCCGCCCCTACTGCCCCGGCAACAGCCCACGAGGGCGGTAAAATCGCGGGCCGTGGAAGCATCGGCCCCCAGGGTTAGCCGACGGCCGTCCCCGGCCGTCCAGGCGGTAAGCGCCGGGTCGTAGCAGGCCGCCCACTGTTCAGGCTCGACAAACTGGCTCTCGTTGGTAGAAAAGTCGTTCAGGTGAATGCGGGTAAAGGCCGTGGGCCGCAAGTCCTGCCGTTGTTGCTCGTGGTAGGCTTCCGGCGTGATTGTCAGGCCAGGATGTGGCTTGAGTTCGTGGTCCCAGTAGACAAAGGTCCGCCCGGCCGCCCGGCAGGCAGGCTCGCCCCGGCCGTTATCAATGTGGGCCAGCTCTTCCACCACCTGCCCAGCCCGGCCGCGCTTCTGTAGCTCTTCCAGAAGTTCGCTCTCGCCTTGAAAGCCGGCGTAGGTGGCAATAAAGCGAATGGAATTGAGGCGGGTTGGAACGGGCGTCAATTCGTCCCAAAGTCGCCGGGCGCTCTCTGTCGTGTAGGCCCATAGCTCATCCCACACCGTTAGCCCATGCCGGCTACCGGCCGCGCCGGCGTAGTCACTGGGCAGGGCGTTGATGGTCGTGCCGTTGTCCAGGACTGTAACCCTGGTCTGGACTGTCGTCCGGCCGGCCAGCACCGGGTTAAGCCGGACGGCCGTCGCCACGTCGCTGTAAACGCGGGCTTGGGACTGTTCCAGGTCATTGGCGCAAACGTAAATTTCCCCGCCCTCTGGCTCAATGAACAGGGCAAAGTAAAGGGTAGCCAGGGCGGCCAGCGTCGTTTTCCCGCTCTTTTTCGGGCAACTGTAGACGACGGTCTCATAAGGTAGCCGGCCGTCCGGCCCGGCCGTGAAACAATGGCGCAAAATATCCCGCTGGTGGCTTGCCAGGCGGATAGGCTTCCTGGTCTCTTTCAGGCAGAAGCCGGCCGGCGACTCTGCCCAGGCTACGATGTCAGGAATCGCGGCCATTCTCGATTATCTGCCCTATGATGTCGGCCGCGCTGCCCTGGCTTTTCTCTGGTGGAAATGAATCCAGAAGCCGCCGCAGCTCGGCCAGGTACGTGCCGGCCCGTTTGATAACCGGCGATTCCCAAATAGATTTGCCGGCCTCGTGGGTGGTGATTAGCTCGCTCATGGCCAGGTCAACGATTAGGGCAGTCCGGGCGGTTAACTCCTCCCGTAATTCCATCCGGCCGGGGTGGCTTCTGACCATTTGCCGGAGTTCGGCCAGACGGGATAGCCGGCCGTCGTCCAGAGCCAGCGGCCCGCGCGCCTCAAAAGCGTGTATGCCGTGTTTAACGGCCGCCTGCTGCCGTTGCTCTAGTTGCGCCTCGCTCACCGGCCGCTGATTCGTTTTGGTAGCATCGGCCGGGGCAGGCCCGGCGGCGTTGTCGGTCATTTCCATCCCATGCTCCATTCCACATTAACGAGAGGCCCGGCCGGTGGTTGGAGAAACACCACCGGCCGGGGTGCGTTGTCACGACCGGCCCTAATTGTCGAGGGCAAGGCCGGCCGCGTTCGCCTGCTCAATGGTCGCCTGCCGGTTACGGAATTGCGGCGTCTGCTCATATTGCGCCTGCCGGGTCGTTTTGTCTTTGGCGTCGGCTACGGCCAAATCCAGTTGAACCTTAACGCCGCTGGCTACAGCCAGCTCGCCGTCAATGGCGGCTATCTGCTTACACACTTCCACCGGGTCCGCGCCGGCCCGGACGCTCTCAAGCAGTCGCTCTCGCTCCTTGCGCCGCGCTTCCTGCCAGGCGATAAACCCTTGCCGGCGCATGTTCTGCGCCTGCCAATTTTCACGGTACTGTTGTGATAACATCTCTGTCATTGCTGTTGTCCCTTTTTCTTTTTCAGAATCAATAGCAGCCGGCGGCGTTTCATTGTTCTAAATACCGTTGCAGACTGGCCCGTACCGTCGCCGGACGGGGCCGGGGCAGCACACCAGCCCGCAACGCTTCCAGCTCGCGACGTTGCTCCGGCGTCCACGTAGCGCCGATGAATCGGCCGCCACAAGCTGGCAGGGCTACCAGGTCAACACTCCGAACGGTGGCGATTTTCTCCGCCAGTTCCAGCGTCCGGCCGGCAATCGTCACCGGCCGGGCCAGAATCTCAATGTCAACGGAAAACCCCCACTGGTTAAGCCGGCCGGCCCGTTCAGCCTCTAAAATGGCGTCCTGCCAGTAGGGGCCAGTCACCCGTAGGGAGCCGCGAATTTCGGCCGTGCCAGCCTGCCACCAGGCCGCCGCAATTGCCCCCACGCGGCTACCGTTGCCATCAGCGGTGACGATGTGGGTAGTTGCCCCCGTACCGGCCTCGTGCCGATGATAGACCGGCCGGCCGGTCAAAAACGGCGCTACCCGTTCCAGCTCTGCCAGGGGGTAGAGCCGGCCGTTGGTGGACAGCAGGCAGGGACGGCCGTCGGGTAGGGTGACACGATAGGAGGGGGTAGCAGGCCCCATGATGATGATTTCCTCTAGCATGGCGCGCGCCTTGTCGTTAGCCATTGCCTGCCCCCTGCCCGGCCGCCAGTTCCACGCCATAACCGGCCAGTAGGGCGCGCTTGTCCACATGGCCCAAGATAATCGGCCGGGCCTGCTCATAGCTCATTTCGTCCAGCGTCCGGCCGTTGAAAATTAGCGCCCAGCGGCGTTTGCCAATGCGTTTTATCTTCAGGCCGTCGTTGTCGTTGCTCATTTCTCTCCTGTGCGGTAGAGGGTGTAGAGGGTTGTAGAGGGTTTAGACGTATTCCCTTATAGAGATTTTCAACCGTCGAAAAAGACGGTTTAACCCTCTACAACCCTCAACCCTCTACCTTTTCAACGTGCAATAATCAACTCCGGGCCACACCACGCGGCCTTTATTCGGGCCGGCCGTCGCCGTTGTCTTCTCGTGCCCTTTCTCAGTCATTGCCCTGGCAAACCTGACGGCCGTCATCTCGTTATCGCCGGAATATTTCCTGTAGGCGTCCAGTAGCGCGCTGCTCCTGGTCTCCGCGCCGTTCTTTTCAATGGTGCATTCCTCCAAAAATTTGCCCAACAGGTCACTTTCCGCCCGGTAGGCGGCCGTTGCCTTGCTAACCGCCTCCGGCGGGCTTAACCCTTCCAACTGGTACAGCTTCCAGCCCTCGACGGCCCAGGCTAGAATACCGGGAAGCTCGGCGCGCAACTTTTCAGGCAGGCTTGTATCCTGCTCGGTCTCTGGTATCTGAACCGTGAACGGGATAAGCCGTATACGCCGCCAAATGCCGTCGTCCGTGCCGGTAATGTCCGGCTTATGGTTCCCGTACATCCAAAGTTTGAATTCAGGCTTAAAGGTGAAAAATTCCTGGTTTAGAAAGCGCGCCGAAACACTGTCGCCGCCGGTCAGGTCTTTCACCTGCCCTTCGTTCAGTCGCCGGCCGTCGGGCAATTCGCTGGCCACAACCAGCCGTTTGCCAACCAGAGCCGCCACGTCGTTAGGAATTGCCCGCCTGTCCTGGGTGAGCAACGTTTCCGCGCCGGTCTTTGCTGCATACTCCCCAAGTAGCGCAAGGAAAATCTCTATGAGCGTTGACTTACCGTTTGCCCCACGCCCGTAGAGAAAAAATAAAAACTGGATAACGACACCGGAAAGGGAAACACCGGCCGCCTTCTGTAAAAAAATACGATTACCCGCGTCGGGCAAAACACGCGCCAGGAACGCCAGGAAAAGCGGGCACGTTGCCGCCGGGTCATAGGCCACAGGCAGGCATTTAGTTATCATGTCGTCCCGCCTATGCGGCCGTAGCACGCCAGTTCTGAGATCCAGCGTCCCGTTTTCACAGTTTACCAAAAGCGGGTCATTGTCCAGGCATTCGTGGGTTATAGCTATTTGCTCCTCTGATTGCGCCAGCGATAGCATGGCAGCGCGTTTTGCTGCGCTGCCAGATTCGCGCGCCCACTTGCTTAGGTTGGCGGCCAGCTCATCGTTGCCCTGCTTAGCCGCCGCCGCTGCTTCCTGGTAAATACCTCGCGCCGTCTGTTTTGCCAGGCGTTCAACGCGGCCGATTACATCTTTTTCCCAAAAACGGCCGTTACAAACCAGCCAGCACCCCCAGGTGTGGACGTAGCGAACGCTTACGCCGTGCTGGTGCGCAAACCTTTCGGCGTTGCCGGTGTCGTCCAACCTAAAGCCGGCGCTTGCCTCAGCCGGCGCCACTTGCCGCGCCGGCTTTGCCGCTTTCCTGGCCTCTCTGTACACCGCTCCCAGGTCGCTTTTGGTTGCGCCGCTTGCTTTGTTGATTGCATCCCGCAAAATTGCCCAGTCCGCCGCGCCAAGGTGCGCCGCCTGTTGGGCGAGCTGTAGCCCTGCCTGCTGGTCGGTCAATTGCTCTGCCTGCGCTAACATTGTAGCCAGGTCTGGCCCGTTTCCGGCCGGGGAAGCGCCGGCCGGGCCGCGGCCGTTGGCGCTCGGCAACACGGCCGCCGGTATTTCCTGTATTCCTGGCTGTAGTTGTGATTCGTGGTACAGGGTCATGGCAGCCTCTCTAGTTCATAATACGGCCGCCATTGGCCACCTTCTGGCGGCAGCCACTTAACGGCCATAACGCGGCCCACTGCTTTGGGCACGCCGTTGATGACGGCCGTAACCACATCCCCCACGTGGAAAGCCGGCGAATTGTCGGGCAATGCCACGCCGGTAAAAGCGGCCGCGTCCTGTAACACCTGGCCCCACTTTTCACCGTCCTTTTTGCTACCAAACCAGGTTGCGCCATAGAAGCAGTAGCCTACCAGGTCAAAGCAGTCACCCCCTAGATCCTCAGCGAAGCAGAACCATTTCCCGGTATCAGGCTTAATCAAAAGGCCGCCGTTGCCCAATATCCGATACTCGCCCTTTTCCTCTCTAACTTCGCCCGGAAAATGCCGCCTTGCATAAGCCAGCAGGTCAAAGCGCCCGCGTATTTCCTCGACGGTCGTATCAGGACCACCTGATACCTTCCTGGCCGGCCGCGTCGTCTCCGGCCTCGTAATGTGCTCACTCCCGGCCGGTTGCTCATGTTTGGGGACTGCAATAGCCAGGAATCCCCTTTCTACCTGTCCGGCCGTTACTTCGGCCGGGGGGACGAAAGGCGGTTCACCACGTCGCCAGCAGTAGCCCGGCCCGTCCGGGTGACTGCCCATGATGACGGTCTGGCCGCTGCTCCAGCGCAATTCTAAATGGTCATACTGATAGCCGTTTGCCGACGTCCCTTTGAAAATGCCCTTATCGGCCGGCCACCCGGCCGGCAAGTTATCGGTACAGCGCACGATAAAGCCCCACCCCGCACCGCTGCCACTGGCATAGCTCCATTGGTAATCGTCCGGCAGGCCAACGGCTCGCAAGGCCGCGATAAGAACCTGCTCCGGCACTTTGTAAAGCGGCCGGCCCTGGGCGTCCTTTTGGGGGTCAACGTCAAAAACGCGAAAGCCGCCGCTGCCGTTGACAATACCCACGGCGGCCGCCTGTTCCCAGGGTAGGCTGGCCAGCTCTTCGGCCGTTTGCGGCCGGCTCTGCCAATGCGCCCACTCATGTAGTGGGCTTTTCCTTTTGGGCTGTATAGCCGTCACGGCCGCCCCCCATTGGTGCAACTTCTGGCCAAACGGGTAAAGGTCTTTCACGGCCGTACCTCGAAACGTGACAACTGCTCTACCATTTTTTCGCCCGGCCGGCGCACCTGCCAAAATGGCAGGGGTAAGGCAAGTTGCTCACCAAAACCACGATTGACGCGGATGCAATACCGCCGGAAGTCAGACAAGGCCACTCTGTAAACCCGGCCGCCGTCCAGGTCGTGAATTTCCGTCCACGTTGCCCCGGCCGCCTCTGCCCGGTCAATTATTTCTCTATCCCAGGCCCACGCCGCCGGCCGTTGGAGTTGGTGGGCGCGCCGGGCCGTCTTTCGCAACACGCCGTTGATAATCTCACCCACCGGCCGGCCGTCACCGCGATATACTGGAATTGACCGGCCGGTTGTGGTAGAATGGGAATTGACAGACAACGCCCGCCCGCTTGCCCCTGTCGCCGCCCTGGTTGCCCCCCAGGGCGTTCCACCCCCTGTTGCGTGCTTTCGGGCAGTTCTGGCTCAATTGCGGCCCGGTCTGCGGCCGGTGGCTGTTGCTGGTCGTGTTTTTCTGCTGCCCGTAGTAGCAGGGAATAACAACGACTGAGAGCCAAAGCGGCCGGGTCTGGCGAAAGGTCAATTGCCGTTAGCATTGCTCGCCCCCTCGACGGCCCGCGCCGGTTGTGATTGCGGTTCGGCCGATAGATAACCCTGCCGTTCCAGCTCTTTGCGGATAATCACGATAGCCTGGCCACGTGGGTCGCGTACTTCCCGCCGGGCAAACTCGCGTAAGGCGTCCCTGGTCCGTTCGTCAAGGACTATGTTTAAAGTAGGCATACGCACCTCCAACAAAAAAGGGCCATATCTCTATGGCCCTTATTATTAAAGGTGGTAGTCCGAAATTAGTCCGAAAACAGTACGGCTTTTAGTACGAGTTTTACTCTGTAGGCCAACCGAAGAACGTAGACTTTGGCACGACAAGGCTACCGTCGGCTTGTGCCCCCCACTTTTCTTCTGACCATTCCGCCCATGTAATCGGGTGGTTATCTCTGTCAAGGTTCCCCCACTCCTGGCGGGCGGCTACTCTCTCGGCTCTCGACCGGGGACGTGCCCCCTGTTTGCCTTTGGTGGGCGCTTGACCTTCCTCCCTCACTTCAAATCCAAAACGCCGCATTACGGACACAATAGCGTCAACCAGCTTTTGCAACTCCTGGATAGCGGGGCATCCCGCCGCGCCCACGAAGGTTGAGGGAATGACTATTATCTCCAGGCCGGTAGGAAACGCATTTCGCTTGAT
Organism: Chloroflexota bacterium; assembly: GCA_022616275.1. GTDB lineage: Bacteria > Chloroflexota > Anaerolineae > Promineifilales > Promineifilaceae. The sequence goes on along the minus strand of JAKEFB010000063.1, from coordinate 28,580 downwards.
ACAGCCTAGCGGAATATTACCGCCGGTTGCCTCACTCACTATGAACCACTCTTTGATTGCTACGGGGGTATGCGGGGAAGTTATGGGAACACCCCGACTAACAGGCTCGCCATAAGGCATGGCAGGGCCGGAATCGTGAACGGGTCTAACCCATAGAGCAACTGGCGATTGACCCCGGCTAAAGTAATCCCGCATAAGTCCATCAAATTGAGGCCGGCTACATTTTTTTGAGGATATTTCGATTTGTTGCTGTTCAAACATTGCCTGACTCATCAAACAAAAAGGCCGCTCATGCTAAGGCGTGAGCGGCCGGAAATCTGCTATACTACCTCTCGCCAGCCGCTCCGCTGGCCGTCGCCCTGGGCTGTTGCAAGCAGCGCCGGGGCGTCTTTTTTATTTTATCACAGTTCTGCCAATGCTGCCCCCTCAAGCCGGCCCACTCTGGCGAAAAAGGCGGCCGGAAGGTCGCTGTCAGCATTGCCACCTATCAACAGGCGGGCGCGCACCTTTACACAATATTCACGGCAACCCATTCCTGTTATGCTATAATCACCTTAGCTTGTCTCTCCTGAAGCGGCTCCGGCCGTCTCGGAGAGCCTGGCAGGCTTGTTTACCTGCGCGTGAGCATGTCCTTTTTGCAACAGCTCGTCCAGCTCCTCAGCGAAGCGCCCGGCAGCATTGTCTACCACGTGCTGACCCTGTGGGCTGTTTTTGCCATTCTGGGTCTGGCCCTGTGGCAGCGGCGGCGCGACCCGGCCGACGAGTTGGCCGGCCGGCTGGCCTGGGCCGCCGCCGGGGTCCTCTTCAATCGTCTCATCGTCGTCTTCGTCGTCCTCTCCGCCGGCAACCAGGCAGAGGCCAACAGCGTCCTCCCCCCGCTGGAACAGGCTATTGATGCGGCTACGGCCGCCCTGTTTGTCTGGGCCCTGGCCCCTCCCATACCCGGCTTCCCCCGCCTGGGCAGTGTAATCCTCCTCTTTATCCTTTTATCCATCGGCATCATGTTCGCCTTTGACGCCCGCGACTGGGCCGCCCAGGTGGCGAGTGGTCGCGACCAGCAAGGATACAACAGCTTTCCCCAGGCCGCCGTCTGGGGCATTTTCCAGATGACCCTTCTCGGCTTAGGCAGCTTACTGGTGCTCCTCGGCCGGCAACAGCAATGGACCTTGCGCCTGGCCGTCCTGGCTATTCTCTTTCTGGCCCACCTGGCCCATTTCTGGAACAGCCCCGAAATCATCCCCACCGGGACAGACATCTCTTATTGGGTGCGCCTCGGCAACCTCATCGCCCTCCCCCTTCTGGCCGCCCTGGCCTACCGCCACAACCTGGCCCAGCTACTGGCAACCCAGCGGGACAGCCAGCCGCCGGTGGAGCGGACCATCCAACAACTCCATCTCTCTCGCCAGGTAATAGATTCTCCTGATAGCCGCCAGACGATCAACCAATCCCTGATTTTGGCCGCCCGGCTTACAGACGTCGCTTTCGTCGCCCTCGCGGCCCTCTTGCCCGACGACCCGGCCACGCTGCAGGTGACCAGCCTGCGGCTCCAGAGCAGCCACGACCAGCGGGCCAACGACCTTGCCGTACGGCAAAGCTGGGCGCTGGCCCTCAGCGACTGGCCGGCCTTCCGGCTGGCCATGCAGCAGCGGCAGCGAGTGGAATTGATCCCGGACGGCCTGGGAGCGCGCCAGTTGGAAGATTTCTATCGCGAATTAGGACTCTCCAGCCTGGGAGCGCTCCTCATCGAACCCCTGGTCGCCCCAGACGTCGAGCTTGGCGTCTTGCTGCTGGCCGGCCCGGCCGGGCAGGGGCGCTGGACAACCGAAAGTAAGCTGCTAAGCCACGCCCTGGCCGGCTACATTGCCCAGGCGCTTTACAACAACCGGCGCTACCAGGACGCCCTGACCACCCCGGCCCTGACCGTGCCCATCAGCGAAGCGGTCGTCTCCGGCCGCTTGATTGCCCTGGAAGAAGAGCGGAACCGTGCCCTGGCCGAAGTTGAGCTGCTCACCGGCCGCTGGCAGCGCTCCGAGGCTCAACTCCTGGCCGAAAGCCAGCGGACCAGGTCTCTAGCGGCTACGCTGGAGGAAATGGAACAGTTAAGCCGGGACGATAAAGTGGCTGCGCTGGAAGAAGAAATTAAGGCGCTACGTGAATCTCTTATTGAGGCCGAAGATGCTATGGCTATGGCCGCGGCTGGCGAAGGCGGCCTGAGCCCCGAATGGGTCACTCTGGCCATCACCCGCTACTCAGGTGAGCTGGAAGAGGCCCATAGCCGCATCCATCAACTGGAAATGGAGCTTAACAAAAAAGAGCCGTCTACCGCCGCTCCCCTGGTCATGGGCCTGGCTCAGGAACTGCGCACACCACTCACCTCTCTGGCCGGTTATACAGATCTGTTGTTGAGCGAATCTATGGGCATCTTGAGCGCCAAGCAAATTGGCTTGATGCGGCGGATAAAAGCCAACGTCGAGCACATGATCGCCTTACTCGACCAGTTGATCCAATTGACCGGTCCGGAACAGCCGCAGACGTACAAGACACCGGTTGACGTGCGCCTGGCCATCGAATCGGCCGTCACCGCCGTCAGTGACCGGCTCCGGGAAAAAAACCTGCGCCTCGACCTGAAAATAGACGAACAACTGCCGCCGGTCCTTTCCGACGGCAACGCCATTCAGCAAATTATGACCACGCTGCTGGACAACGCCTGTTGGGTCTCGGCCCAAGGCGGCCGCCTGGTAGTCAGCGCCCATCACGACGCCATCCAGGAACCGGCCCAGAACGGCGCGCCGGAAAGCTTTGGCTTCCTACACCTGGCCGTCACCGACAGTGGCAAACCGGACTCTGACATCCGCTTTCTTGTCCTGGATTCTCACCGCCAATCCAGGGAAGTTAGCCTGGCCCACGCGGCCGGAACAGGTGAACGTTTGTCCTCAGCCCTGAACCTGATCGCCGCTCATGGCGGCCGGGCCTGGATGAACCGTGAAGCGGGGGGAAATACTTTTTCTGTTCTTCTACCCCTGTCCAACAACGGCGTTGCGGGCGGGGCTGGCAACGGATGAGCCATCAGGAACAACCATCGCCTGGCGGCGACTGGCGGACCAGCGTCATTCTAACGGCCGGCGTCCTCTTGACACTGCTCTTGGCTATCTTCCTGGCCGTAGCCGACGAATTACAAATGCGCCTGCCACTTCCACTACGGCCACCTGGCTTCGACGGCGCTCTGGTAACTTCCACCCGGCCGCCCACTACGCCAGCCTTCCCCTCGCCTGATTTCACCGCCTCGTCAGCCGCCGTGGCCGCCGGGACGGCTTCCGTCACCCCGACTCCTTCGCTGCCGGCCACCACGCCAACGGCCGTTTCCCTGGTTATTACCCCTAGCTGCGGTCAAATCCCGGCCGGCTGGACGCCTTATACCGTGCGGCCGGGCGACTCGCTCTACCGCCTCTCTATTCAAACCGGGGCAACTGTCAGCGAAATCAGCCAGGTCAACTGCCTGGAACGATACCAGATTTACAGCGGCACGGTCCTTTATGTGCCCTTGACACCCCCCACTCGAGTACCTTGTGGGCCACCACAATCGTGGAAACGCACCCTCATCCAGCCGGGGGACACCCTTTTCTCCCTGGCCGGCCGCTACCGGACCACCATTAACGCCATTATGCAGGCCAATTGCCTGGTGAGCACCAGAATTTATGCCGGTCAGTATCTCTTCCTACCCTCCCCACCGGCCGCCACGCCCACGAAACCGCCTACAGCGACTGCAACCCCTCCGGCAACTGCCGTAGCCTCCTCCACGCCTTCCACTACGCCCCTGCCCACGGCCACGGCCACCGGCACGCCCCCCGCGCCGCCCACGGCCACGGCGACCAGCACGCCCGAACCTACCCCTCAGGCCACAATTCAACCGACCAGCACGGCCACACCGCTACCGACGACTACGCCAACTCCCACGGTTGCGCCGACTGTGGCCCCCACCGCGACACCTACTCCAACACCGCTTCCCCCACCTACGGCCACAGCCACGGCCGCCCCCAGCCCGATACCAACCGACACCCCTCAGCCCGAGCCACCCAACACCAACACTCCTTCGGCTACGATTCCGCCGTAAAGACCTTCACCTGCCCGTTATTCCGCAACAAATTAGGATCAATAGATAACAACCGGTACACCTCGCTAACATCGCGGCTGGTAATCAGACCCAGGAAATGCTGATCCTGGACAACAGGTAGAGCGTCAACCTCATCCTCTTCAAAGCGCCGTTGGACATCAAACAGCTCGTCCGTAGGTGATACTGACTCGACGTCGCGCAGCATGACCTGTTCTACAGGTGTATCCGGTCCGTATGTCGTCAAGGCTTCGACGAGCTTGGGATAGGTCAAGAGCCCGGCCAGGTGGTCGTTGTCGCAAACGGGAAAGCTGGCCTGGAAAGTGCTTAGCGTCAAGTTAATCGCATCTTTCAACGTGTCGTCCGGCCGCAACGTCCGTGCCTGGCGCGAATAAGCCTGGTTGACCGTCAGGCCGCGCAAAATGGTGCGCATTGTCACCAGTTGTTCCTCCTGGCTGGCTCCAATGTAGATGAAGAAGGCAATCAGGATCAGGAAAAAGCCGCCTCCCAGAAAACCATACAGGCCCAGGAGCCAGGCCATCCCCTTGCCAATGGCCACGGCAATAGAGGTTGCCTGGCTGTAAGAGAGACGGGTAGCCAGCAGGGCGCGCAACACCCGGCCGCCGTCCATCGGGAACGCCGGCAACAGGTTAAAAACGCCGATGAAAATATTGGAGAAGAAAACGTAGGAAAAGATGGCGTTTGGACCGGCAGCCCGCAGGTTGGTCAAAACCTCCGCCGGGTTAATGAGTGGGATGTCAAACAGCAGCACGACCAGTCCCATGACAATAGCCAGGGCAAAGTTGACCGCCGGGCCGGCAATGGCAATCACGAACTCCTGGATTGGATTCTCCGGGATACGCTGAAGCTGGGCCACCCCACCAATGGGCAACAGCACAATTTCCCGCACCTGGACGCCGTAATTCAGCGCGGCAAAACTGTGCCCTAGTTCGTGCAGCGTCACGATGACAAACAGCAGGATAACGACGATCACCCCGAAAAGCGCCCCGGCCCAACTACCTCCGGCCAGAAAACCAAATTGAATGGCCGCCCACACCAGGATCAGCGGAAAGGTGACGTGCATATAAATGTTGATGCCCCGTACCGAGAACAGTTTAATTGAGCTACCCATCGTTTACCCTTTAGTTAGACCCCGCAGGTCCCCGAGGGCAGGATCTAGTCAATCACTCATACTTGCGGAGAAATTCATTCACTTCCTCCTTCGCTTCACTCTAAAATAAAATAACCCAGGCCGCATGTGCCTGGGTTACAGATCAGGATATGATCTTAGGTAGAGACGTTGCAATGCAACGTCTCTACTGGAGGGTGGCCGGGTCATACTGGTAGCGGATGCGCACCGCGCAAGCACGCAAAGCCGCGGTCGTCCCCCCGGTAAAAGACATATTGACGGCGTAGGACCAGTTCAGGTTATCAACAGAATGTGAAAATAAACCGCTCCCCGCCGAACTCCAGCCGGGTGTGCCGGAGCCGCTGGCTGAGGCCAGCAACTCGCTGGAACCGGTACTGTCATACCGAAGCAGAGTTGCTTCCACATTATAGGCGCTGTCTGTATCGTAATAATATACCCGAAAATAATCTATTATCGCCCCCTCAGGCAACTGGACGTCGGTGGTCCATATGTAGCCGTTGAGGCGGCGGAAGCAACCACTGCCCATATTGGCCCACTCGTTGAGGTAGTGGTAAGGAACAAACGTTTCGGCCGCCCAGCGCTTGTAAAAGGTCTGGCCTGGCGCCTCGCTGCCATTGACTACCTCTTCCTCAACCACATCAGGGTCAGCGTTGCCGGCCGTGGCCGTACTTCCGGCCTCCTCACCTGGCAACTTAACTTCTTCTTCCAGGACAGTTTCCTGGGCCGCGCCGGCCGGACGGTCGCTAGGCACACCGTTATCAGGTCCTTGAGCAGAACTCGCCAGGGTGAAGTTAGCTATCAGGATAACCGTGAAGGCAACAACGACCAGGAAACGGCGAACTCCAGAGGAACATAACATAGCAATTCTCCTTTTACAGTTCTACCCTCCCCGAGGTTCGAGCGATGAATCGCCAACCTCCGAGAGGGTGTATTAAGCGGGTATAACTCAGGTGAAATTAACGATCAGGGCGACCACAACCACCATCACCATCAGAAAACAAAGAAGCCAGATCACCGGCCCTGGCGCTTCCCAGTCATCCATGTCACCTCCTAAGGGGACTTACAAATTGATACAAACGAGTTTTCATCCGGGAATGTCAAGTTAAGGTACAGGGTAAGCACAGATAGCCTAAAAGTCAGTGGCAAAAAATGACACCATTTTTGACACAATTTCTGCGTTATAATGGGCGTTAATGGCTGACCAGGATTTGTTTGGAGAGTGGCTGAAACGGCGGCGGAAGTCGCTGGACCTGACACGGGAAGAGTTGGCCCAACGCGCCCATTGCTCGGCCAGCGCCGTGCGCCGGCTGGAAGCAGGAGAGCTACGCCCGTCGAAGGCCCTGGCAGAATCGCTGGCCGCCGCCCTGCACATTCCGGCTGAAGAGCAGGAAGCATTCGTCCGCTTTGCCCGCGGCGGCAGCAGCCAGCCCTCAATCACTTCACCAGGCTCAACACAGACCCGCACCCCTCCTTCCTCCCTCCCCAGTCCTCAATCCTCAGCCCTCAGTCCTCAGTCCTCAGTCCTCAGTCCTCAATCCTCAGCCCTCATCTACTTGCCCGCCCCATTGACCAGTTTTGTCGGCCGGAAACGGGAAGTGACGGCCGTTTGTGAGTTGCTGGCCGAGGAAGGAGTCCGCCTGCTGACCCTGACCGGCCCGCCTGGCGTCGGCAAGACCCGCCTCAGCATTGCCGCCGCCGGCCGGCTGGCAGAGACCGGTGCCTTTGCCGACGGCCTCTATTTCGTTCCTCTGGCCCCCATTCGCGACCCCAACCTGGTCGTCTCGGCCGTCGCCCAGCTCTTGGGCGTGCGCGAAGCGGCCGGCGACAATAGTCAGGAGTATCCCGTCCAGCAGGCTCTCAAGGCGTTTTTGCGTTCTAAACGGTTGCTGCTGGTGCTCGACAACTTTGAACAGGTAACCGCCGCCGCGCCTTTCGTCACCGATTGGCTGGCGGCCGCCCCCGGCGTCAAGGCCCTGGTCACCAGTCGGGCTGTGCTCCACGTCTATGGTGAACACGAGTTCCCGGTGCCGCCGTTGGCCTTGCCAGACGTGAACCGCCTCCCCACAGCCCTGGCCAGCTCTTTTTACGCCCGTTACCCGGCCGTCCAGTTGTTCAAAGAACGGGCGCGGGCCGTCCAGCATGAATTCCACGTCACCGCCGAAAACGCAGCCGACGTGGCCCACATCTGCGCCTGGCTGGACGGCCTGCCTCTGGCCATCGAGATGGCCGCCGCCCAGGTCAAATGGTTGCCTCCCCATCGGATTCTGGAACAGTTAAGTAATCGCCTCAGCGCCCTCACCGGCGGCCCGCGCGACCTCAGCCCGCGCCAGCAATCGCTCAACGGGGCCATTAAGTGGAGTTACAACCTGCTCGATAGCCAACAACAGAGGCTATTTAACCTCCTGGGGGTCTTTGTGGGCGGCTGCGACCTGGAAGCGGTCCAGGCGGTTGTGGAGAAATTGGAGATGAGAGAATGGAGATTGGCCGATAAACAATCTCTAATCTCCAATCTCCAATCTCTCATCGAAAAAAGCTTGCTGCGTTACGAAATGACGCCCGAGGGAGAAGCGCGCTACGAGATGCTGGAGACCTTGCGCGACTATGCCCAGCAGCAGTTAGCGGCCGGTAGCGCCCTGGAACAGGCGCGACAGGCGCACGCGGCCTATTACTTTCGGCTGGCCCAAACGGCCAGCACCCACCTGCTGAGAGGAGGCGACCAGGCCATCTGGCTCAGGCGGCTGGAACAAGATCACAATAACTTACGGGCTACGTTGGCCTGGGCCACAGAAACACCCGGCCAGGCCGCCTTTGCTCTGGAACTGGCCCAAGCCATGTTAGACTTCTGGGACACTCGCGGCTATATCAGGGAAGGGCGTCACTGGTTGGAGACGGTCCTGGCCATGGACGATACGCCCACCAGGCTGCGCGGCCACCTTTTGAACGATGCCGGCTGGCTGGCCCGGTTGCAGGGCGATCGTGAGGCAGCCAGGGCCTTTCAGGAGCAGGCCCTGGCCATTCAGAAATTGTTAGGGGATGAAATGGGGATGAGCCGTTCCTTGGAAAATCTGGCCATCCTTGCCAGTAGCCAGGGGGATACCGTCCAGGCCAGTACCCTATTGGAGCAATCGTTAATCATACGGCGCCGGCTGGGCGATCCGGCGAAGCTATTACCCACGCTGAACAACTTGGCCGTTGTCGCCTGGCAACTGAAGGAGTTCGGCCGGGCGGAGCAGTTGTACCGTGAATTGGCCGAATTAAGCCGGGCAATCGAAAATGTTAAAGCCCTGGGCAGCGCGCTCCATGGCCTGGGCACCGTCTATGTCGCCCAGGGCGACCACGCCGCCGCGCTAACCTCCTTTCGGGAAACTTTGGCCATCCGGCAGGAATTGGGCGACCGGCCAGGTGTGGTAAACTCTTTGGGCGGGGCCGCCGAAGCGCTTTTCTATCTAGGGGATGTCGTAAGCGCCGTGCGGCTGATGCGGGCCAGCCTTAAGTTGCAAGAGGAATTAGGCAAGGTCACTTCGCCGGCCGCCGGCCTCGAAGACGAGGCTAAGATTGCTCTGATGCGGTCCAGAGCCGGGGAAGAAGCCTTTGCCCGCGCTTGGGCCGAAGGGGAAGCGATGTCGGTGGAAGAGGCGGTTGCCTTAGCCATCGGACAATAGAGATTGGCCAATCTCCAATCTCCAATCTCTAATCTCCAATTCTCTAATCCTCTATAAACGGCAACAGCGCCGCCGCTTCGTGCCGGCTGGTCACGTCCAGCTTTTTCAGCATATTGTGAACGTGATTTTTCACCGTGCCGATCTCGATGAACAGCTTGTCGGCAATTTCCTGGTTGGTAAAACCCTCGCCAATAAGCTCCAGGACTTCCCGCTCGCGTGGCGTCAATGTTTCCCGGGCGGCCGGATCCAGTTCTGCCTGGTGGGAAATCCTGGCCAACTCGGCGATTTGCTTCATCAGCGCCGCGGCAATCGAGGGGGAGACGAGCGCCTCGCCGCCGTGAATGGCCCGCACGTTGTCTAGCAAATTGTCCACCGAAACATCTTGCAACACGTAGCCGGCCGCCCCGGCCGCCACGTATTGCAAAATCGCACTCTTAGATTCCGGTAGCCCGAACACCAATACCTTCACCGGCGGTTCTATCCGGGCCAGCATCTCCGTGAGCTTCATGGCCCCCTGTTCGGGCAGGTTCGCCGCCACCAGGACCATGTTACATTCCTGCTCTTTCAGCTCGGCCAGGGCACCGTCCAGAGTCGTCCTCTGCCCGACGACTGTAATATCGTCCTCTCCCGACAACACAGAAGCAATCAAATTACCAATTAATGCGGTTGGATGAACCACCAGGGCGCTGATCATAGGCTGCCTCTCTCCACCCTTGGAATTATAGGCAAATCCAACGCTTTGTCGAAGCCTGAACCCAAACGTGCCTCAATTTGTATCTCCATTTATACCCTGGCACATTGTCAACAAACACCTCCTTGAGTACGGTTACATCCGTTCAGGTGAGCACTCTTTGGATTACCCTCACCGTAAGTGGGAGTCTGACCCTATGAATAGAGACACGACGATAGAGCGAGTAACGTTGTTGGCCGGTGAAGTCAGTGAACAAGGGGGTGACTTGGCCCTGGCCCTGGCTGAACAGGGCTCGCACATTGCCATGATCTACTTCAACGAGGCCCACGAGACAGTTGAAAAGATCAGGCAAGAGGTAGAAGCCCTTGGCTACGATTGCCTGGCTATCCCCCTTCCCCAACCCAACAGGCAACGAGCCCGCTGGGCTGTCCAGACCGTGGTCGAAACGTTCGGCCGGCTCGACTCCTTTATTACCTTTCCCCTCATTTCTCGCCCCGCTCGCGTCAGCCCGGGGAGCTTGAATGGCCAATCCAGGAAGTTTGTCCGCGAGTTGTTCTTCCCCGGCTACCACGTCATGGTCGCCGCCCTCCAGGTAATCACCCTCGGCCAGCCCTTATAGCCACCCACCCCACCCCTATTACCCCATTCTCCCCATTTGGAATAAAATAATCTGCGCTGATCTGCGTTAATCAGCGTCCTGTTTTTTAGGAGACCATTGATGACCCGACCCGTGATCGGCTGGGAACAGGAAACGCCGGTCCCTGACCACGTTTTCAACGACTACCTGAACTCGCGTAACGGCCGGCTGTTTTACGAAGAGCTTGACCTGGCCCAGCTCTTCCTGGGTGGCGCCGGCCAGGGGCCCGGCCAGCCTCTTTCCAGCCCCTTAGAAATCGTCTATCTGCCCCGCATTCGCCACCAGATTCAGCGCATGCAGGCCATCTTTGACCAGGCCATCCGGACCACCGCTTATGAAGGCGCTTTCTATTACGCCTACGCCTCCAAGGCCAACGCCGCCGAGGAGGTCATCCGCACCACCCTGGCCGCCGGTGCCCACCACGAAATGTCCTCCACGGTGGATGTGGAGATTGGCCGGATCATGCGTGCTCGGGGCCTGCTGCCGCCCGGCCGCCTGGTCATCTGTAACGGCTTCAAGACCGCCGGCAGCGATTACGCCAACAACATCCTCCGTTTTAAGGGCGAGCACGCCAACCTCATTCCCGTCGTCGAAGACCTGGCCGAACTGCCGCCCCTGATTGATTCCGGCCTGCCCTTTGACGTAGGATTGCGCCAGAAAAGCTACGGCCCCCACCAGGACGAGGCCGAAATGGACAGCTACAACTCCCGCTTCGGCATGGACTTGGCCACCATCTGGAAAACGGCCGACTACGTCGCCGCCGCCCCTAACCTTAACCTGCGCCTGTACCACGCCATGGTCGGCAGCCAGATCGCCAGCCCGGCCGACTTCGTCGCCTGGCTCAAGCCGCCAATGGAGATTTATGCCCGGCTGCGCCAGCGCCATCCCACCCTGCACATCTTTAACTTTGGTGGCGGAGTGCCAGTGGCCATGACCCTGGATTTCCACTTCGACTACGACGCCTTTGCCAGCCTGCTGCTGACCACTCTCCAGGAAGTGTGCGGCCGCTATCGGGTGCCTGTGCCCGACGTCATGGGCGAATTCGGCCGCTACACCACGGCCGAACACGGCGCGCACCTCTTCAAAATCATAGCCGCCAAAGAAAACAACTCCGCCCTGCCCTGGTACATTATTGACGGCTCAATCATGTCCTCCTTCCCTGACAGTTGGGCATTAAGCGAGCACTTCATCGTCCTCCCCCTTAACCACCTGGACCAACCGTTCCAACAGGTACAGCTTGGCGGCATCACCTGCGACAGCGACGACGTTTACCCACCTAAACCCAGCGCCTCCCCTCTCTATTTGCCCGTTGAAACAGAAAATCTGTACATTGGCTTCTTCGGCATCGGCGCCTACCAGGAAATGCTGGGCGGCGTCAAGGGCAGCAAGCACTGCGTCCTGCCCGAAGCCAGCGAGCTAATCATAGACCGCGACGCCGCTGGCCCCTACCATTTTGAAGTTCTCCAGGGCCAGACCTTCAGCGACGTCATGCGCAACCTCGGCTACCTGGCCCTCTAAAACGTTCAAAGGCCAGGCGCTTCAAAAGTGCCTGGCCTCCATCCGCAACTCCAGCCGCGTTTCATCGTATGAATAAGTAGCTGCAAGTTTGCGAGTAGGCGAGTTTGCAAGTTTGCGATCAGGTAAAAGATAAATCACTCATTGCTCATTGCTCACAGTTGGCCTTGCCAACTACGCTCATTGCTCATTGCTCACAGTTGGCCTTGCCAACTACACTCATTGCTCATTGCTCATTGCTTACAGTTGGCCTTGCTAACTACGCTCATCACTCATCACTTATCACTTCTTTAAGGAGTTAACCATGCAGAACATGGATCGTACCCGCATCATCTTTATCGCCATTGTTGGAGTGGCCCTGCTGGTGATTTGCGGCGCGGCCGGCGTCAGCCTGATAGCCCGCCAGCTCGGCGGCCAGGAAACCCCCACGGCCGTCGTCGGCGTCAACACGCCAGTCTCACAGACCACCCCCTCGGTTCAGTTGGAATCCCCGGAACCCGTCTGGGCCCCGAACTACGATCCCAATGACGGCCTGCCCACCTACATTTGCGGGGCCGACGCCTTCGGCAGCTACTTTACCTTGCAGCAGATGCAGATATCCGGCAAAGACGTCGCCCACGGCTTCCACCTCGGCATCGTCCCCTTTGCCCTGGATGGCGACCCGGCTTACGAGGTATCCGAGGAACAGCGCACAGCCCTGCTCAATGCCGGCCAATGGGACTGCCTGCTGACCACGCTGGACTCGGTAGCCCTGACCAGCCCTGGCGTGGTCACCGCCATCGTGGACGAAAGCGCCGGCGCGGATCAGGTATGGGCGCGAGACACAGCTACTATCAACGAGTTGGGTGGCAAGCGCATTGCCTTCTCTCGCGGCAGCGTGGGTGAATACTTCGTTTACTACGTCCTCTCTATTGCCCAGCTCAGCCCCCGCTCCGACGTAACCCTGGTCCCCCAGGACAGCGTCGCCGACGCCGTCGCCGCCTTCAACAACGGCCAGGCCGACGTCGTTTCCGGCTGGGAACCGGACATTTATGCTGCCGAAGAAAGCGGTGGCGTACCGCTGCTCAGCTCTAACCAGTTGCGCATCGTCATTGACGTGGTCGTCACCTCACGCCAGTCCATTACCAACGAGCCAGACCTGGTCCAAAATTTCCACAACGCCTGGTTCGACACCCTCAAGGCCCAGGTAGAAGATTTTGACACGGCCGCCCGCCAGATTACCGACTGGGGCCACAACGACTGGAGCTTCATGTCGCCTGTTACCCCTACCGAAAGCCTTGAATTGTGGCTGGCCAGTGTCGCCCAGGCCGACCTGGGGGATAACGCCTTCGTCATGCGCGACACCCGGCCGATTCTTAACCGCCTGGAAATTGCCCGCCGCGTCTGGGCCGCTTCCGACGTGCCCGTCCCCAGCGACAACGTCGAAGAGCTGGTCAACTCCGGTTTCGTCCTCCGCGCCGCCGACCAGCCTAGCCTGCAACCCAACGGCAACCCGGTCAACGATACCTTTTCTATCTCCGCCCAGCTTGACCTGAGCGGCGTGAACACCGACGAAGCCGCCACGCTGGCCGTCCTGCCCTGCCGGACCTTTACCTTCCTGCCCGAGTCCACGGAACTGACCCTGGAGTCACGGCGCATTCTCGATAACTGCGTCGTCCCCACCCTCTCCCAGAGCGTTGGCCTCTTCCTGCGGGTTCGTGGCTCCTCCGCCTGGCCGGCCAACGATCCGCCTTACACCGAGGCAGATATTCTCGAAGTGGCCGAAGGGCGCGCCCAATCGGTCGTAGAATACCTGGTCTCTCAGGGCATTGATCCAGCCCGTTTCATCGTCGAAGCCGCCTTGCCGCCGGAAGACCATCGTAACACCGACGACCCGGAAATCCAGGCCCAGGACCGCTACGTCGAGTTGACCCTCGTCACCGTCGGACGGTAGGTGTATAGGTGTGCGAGTTTGCAGGTCACTTGCCACTTGCCCCCTGCACACTTGCATACTTGCTACTTGCCCCATTGAAGGAGTTAGGATGCGACCCAAACAATTAAACCCACTTTTCCTCTTCTTCGTCGTTCTGACCCTGGCCGCAGCCGCTTGCGGTCTGGGTAGCGACGAGGGCCCGCCGCGCAACGCGGCCGTGGTCGAAGTAGTCGCCAACACCAGCCTCGGCCCCTGGCTGACGGCCGCCGTCGAAACCTTCAACGAAAGTGAAACCAAAACCAGCGACGACAAAACCGTTTACGTCGTCGTGACCCTGGTCGAGTCCGGCCAGGCCGTAACCGACATTGCCGGCGGCGCAGCCTCCCCGGTCCTTTGGCTGCCCGACGACCAGGTCTGGACCAGCGTCCTGGCCAACCACGGCAACGCCAATTACCAGGGCGACTGCGCCAGCGTCGCCCGCAGCCCGTTAGTCATCGCCATGTGGCGGCCGGTGGCCGAGTCCCTGGGCTGGCCGGGTCTGCCCCTGGGCTGGCTAGATGTAGGCAGCCTAGCCGCCGACCCCTCCGCCTGGGACTATTACAGCGGCGGCGAATTTGGCGATGCCCTCCGCCTGGGTCATACCCATCCTGGCCTGTCGGGCAGCGGCACCAGCACCCTGCTGGCTATCGTCCAGGCGGCCGAGTCCAAGACCGAGGCCGTAACCGTCGAAGACATCAACCAGCCCATCGTCCAGGCCTCCGTCAGCGCCTTTGAGGCCGCCGTCTCCTGGTTCAGCGCCAACACCGACACCCTCGGCCAGACCATGAGCCGGCGAGGCATCACCTACCTCGGCGCGGCCGTCATGTACGAGAGCACTGTCGTCGCCTACGGCAACGGGGAAATCGTCCCCATTTACCCCCTCGAAGGCACCTTTGTCGCCACCCATCCGGCCTGCCTCAACCGCGCGGCCGACAGCCAGACCCAGGAGGCGGCCGGTCTCTTCCGTGATTACCTGGTCGGCGAAGAGGCCCAGCAACTGGCCGTGGCCAACGGCCTGCGGCCGGTGAACAACAGCGTCACCCCCGGCGCCCCGCTGGACGCCGCCCACGGCGTGGACCTGGATCAGCCCCAGGCCGTCTTTAATTCTCCTACCGTAGACACCGTTTACGCCGTCCAGGAGTTATGGCAAGAATCCCGCAAAGACGTCAACCTGGTCATGCTCATTGACGTCTCCGGCAGCATGAGGGGCGACAAGATTGACAGCGTCCGCCAGGCAGCCATCCAGTTCATGGAGCAAATGGGCGACGACGACTACATTACCTTGATCACTTTCTCCGATGTCATCACCGTCCTGGCCGACCACGAACAGGTGAGCCAGGCCCGTGACCGGGTCATCCAGGCCATTGGCAACCTCAACGCCAGCGGCGACACCGCCCTCTACGACGCCATTGGTGACGGGGCTACCGCTATTGCCAACACGACCTCTTCCCAAACGACCAACGCCATGGTCGTCCTGAGCGACGGCCAGGATACCTACAGCTACCGCTACGACTTTGGCCCGGAGTTGATTAGCCTTGCCGCCGCCAACGGCGCCACCGTCTTTACCATCGCCTACGGCGGCGACGCCGACGAAGCCATCCTCTCCGAGCTGGCCCTCGGGGCCAACGGCAACTTCTACCGTGGCGACGAAGCCAGCATTGCCGCCATCTACGAAGAAATGTCCGCCGCCTTTGGCGGTTCGGTCGGGGTTGGGAGGTAGAGATGACCAAATCCACTTACGCTGTGGCCGGTCTCCTGACCGTGCCACCAACGGACACGGTCAGGAGACCGGCCCGAGCAAAAGGAAATTCCATAGTATGAACACATCTACCACCCAACCCCGACTTGAGCTTCGGAAACGAGCTGTCGGCCCCTGGCCCATGAACACCTACGCCCTGGTCTGCCCCACCACCAACGAAAGCATCCTCGTTGACCCGGGCGCCGACCCGGACACACTGCTGGAAATGCTGGGCGACAGCCGGCCGGTGGCCATTCTCCTCACCCACACCCACCCCGACCACGTTGGTGCCCTGGCCGAGATGCGCCAGCGCCTTCACGTCCCTTTGCTGGCCCACGCCGGCCCCCACCACCAGGAGATGCAGTTGAATGCTGACCGCCATCTGGACACCGGCGATACAGTCGCCGTCGGCCGGCATACCCTACAGGTCTACCACGCCCCCGGCCACATCCCCGACCAGATTTGCCTGCTCCTCGAAGACGACACCCGTGCCATCGTCGGCGACACCATCTTTGAAGGCGGCCCCGGCAAAACCTGGTCGGCCGGCGATTTCCAGACCACGCTGGCTACCCTACGCCGGGTAGTCTTGTCCTGGCCGGACGACACCGTCTGCTATCCCGGCCACGGCCCCGCCTTCCGCCTGGGCGACCTCCGGCCGGCCATCGAAACCTTCCTTAGCAAAGGCCACGGCGACTTCTACGGCGACGCCACCTGGGACATGTAACTCACAGTGCCTGGCACGGGGCAGAGCCACCCCGGTTAATCTAAAGCCGTTTGCCCCGTGCCAGGCACTCCTGCGAGGAAATCCGCAAAGCTTAAGCCCTTTAGTCAACCAGTTGGTAAACACTAAATAGATTAGTCTGCAAATCGGCCGCCTGGTAAACAGGGCGCGCTACATCAAACAACAAATACAGTCCTGCTTCCCGTGGCCTCGCGTGAGCCGCGCTGGCCAGCCGCAGGTGTCGCCCGGCAACGACCTGATGCCCGCCAGGCGTTTTCATGTGGCCGGCCACCAACACCCTTTGCTCGTCAAACCCTTCCGACAGGTAAGCCAACATCTGAATCAGGGTTGCCTCATACGCCTCCTCCCCTTCATTCCGTTCACAGGTCGTGAAAAGTGCCTCCCACAGCAGGTCAAAACCGGGGATCATCATCACAAACATACCCCGTAGCAAATCGTCGTAACGCGGATCGTCCGGGCCGGTTACCGCCAGGTAACGCCGCGCCAACGCCTCATACGATTCCACCTGGCTCAACCGGGCGTAAGCCCGGCGCAACCCGGGAACGTCCTCTTCAGCCAGCAGCCCTTCAGCGATAGATAGTTGCTCCTGGTGGTTCCACCTGAACAGCTTCAAAGCCTCCCGCTTCGTCGTCGCCGCCCTGGAAGCCCCAGCGTGTGTAATACTGGCCCCCCCGGCCGTGCGCACAAAAAACGGCAGCCCGTCGAACAGACCCATAATCTCGGCGCGTCGCCCGCTCTGGCTCAAAGTAGCCTCGAAACCCGGCGTATATTCTGTCTCCCCCTTGCTCAAACTAAACCCGTAAATGTGTGGTAGCTCGTGATTGCCGCAGAGATAGATGATCGCCTCGCCGTAAGTCGCCTGCAACGCCAGTACGTTTGTCACCATCTCCAACGAGTCGTCAGGATCGGCCGGCGAATCAGCGTGAATCAGGTCCCCCGCCAGGATCAGCCAATCCGCCTCCCCCCTGGCCTGCAACGCTACAAAGCGGTCCCGGTAACGTCGGTAAGCGTCCCAGTCACCATGCAAATCACTCACCACCATCGCCACCCCACCCCTCAGCGACCACAACCTGGAATAAGACTTATCGGGATCTAACGGCACGCTGTTCCCACTCCGCTCCAGAAAAACAAATGGCCCGGAATCCTACCAGGCCACTCGCCACGCATTCTACTCTAATTCGTATCTCTCAAGACCAGATCAAGAAGAGCAACCCACCAATGCTCAGAAAGCCCTTGGCCAAAAAATCTCTGAGTTCTCTGTGAATCTCTGTGTCTCCTCTGTGCTCTCTGTATTCCCAAAACTTCTCTAACTCTCATCCCCAAACCGCTCAAAGTAATGCATCGGGTCCGACGTATGCACCCACACCCACAGATCGTTGGGGGCGTTTTCCGACCAGTAGTAGATCCACTCGGCATCGCGCGGCGGCATATTCACGCAGCCGTGGCTGTGCTTATAGCCATAGCGGTTGTGCCAGTACGCGCCGTGCAGAGCAATCTCGTTCTCCAGGTCAAAGTACATTGTATAAGGCACGTCCTCAATGTTGTAGTAATCTATCTTGCCCTCAGCCCCCGCCATCCTGGTCTGCAGGTAGCGGCTCCACACCTGGAAAATTCCCTCGTAGGTCGGCCAGCGGTTCAAACCGCTGGAAATCAGCCCGGCGTATACCATCCGGTCGCCCTGGTAGGCAGCGAAGCTCTGCTCGTACAGGTCCACTTCCACCCAGAACTCATTGTAGCCCACCTCTGGCGGCCGGGGATCCACGTCCAACAGGCTCACATATGTCTGCCGGATCCACCGCCCCCCGCCAATGTTGTACCAGATCCAATCCTCGGCCCCTACGGCCGCGTCAAACACCTGGAAAAAGGTAAACCGGGTCAGCTCGGCAAACGCTTCGTTCGGTTCCCCGTCCGGCTCGCTGCTCGGCCGCACGTCTTGCAAAATCCAGCCAAACGGCCGTTCCGGCTGGACCGTAACCTCCACGCCGTGAAAATCGGGTGTCGGCACCAGCCGCACGTCTTCCGCCCGCACGTACTGGTCAGGGTTAAGCACGTACCAGCGTTGGCCCTCATTTTCCAATGAGCCATGAATGGTTACGTACAAAAAGCCAACCCCGACGTTATAGAGCGGAGTCGAAGCCAGGCTAGGCTGCGGGTAAACGTTGGCGTTGTCCTCCAGGTAAGCGTAGGTAACGTAGCTCAACAGGCCGCCGGCCACCGCTTCCGGCTCCTCAAAGGGGGCCGGCTCCGGCTGCAACCGGCCGTCGCAGACGTAGCCCACGTCCTCCGAGTAAAAGAAACAGCGCGCCGCTTCGGCCGGGATAACAACCAGGAAAAGTGCCGCAACAATAAAAACAGTAAGAACGATAAGGCTGGCCACGCGAACCATCTAGCTTAAACTCCTTGACTATAATAGTACTTTACCTGCCGCTCCCTTCCTTATAAAAATGTTGGTAAATTCTTGAAGCGCACAAGAAAATTACCCAATTACTCTACTCAATTACCAAATAATAACCGCCGCCGTCGGCCGGTGCTTGCCGTTCAGGCACCGGCTGGCCAACGCCTTACCAACTACCAACCATCAACCACCAACTATCTTCCATAGTTTAACCACCACCGATCCGGCTAACAAGTAGGACTTTTACCCTATTAGACCGGGCACAAAATCCGGTCGCAGCTATCGCAGGTCACCACACGCCCTTCATTGACCGCTTTGACCAGGCTGGCCGGCACAGTGGTCTGGCAGCCCCGGCACATGTTATTGCGCAGCGCCACCACGGCCACCCCACCCCGCTTCTGGCCGATACTCTCGTACCGGGCCAGCATCGCCGGCGTCACCAGGGCTACCTGTTGCTGGCGCAAGCTGGTCAGGTCGTTCAGCCGCCGGGCCAGCTCATTCTGCTCATTCTTCAACCCTTGCTGCTGCCGTTCCCAGCCGGCGCGGATACCATCTAATTCGGCCGTGGCCGCCCCGTCCGCTGCCTGGGCCTCTTCCAACGCGATCATCGTCTCCAGGATTTCATCTTCCAGCGCCGCCCGGCGGCGGACCAGCGACTCTATTTCGTGCTGCAGGTCAGACAACTCCTTGGGGTTCTTCACCATGCCGGAATACAGCCGATCTTCCGACCGTTTGACCTTGCTTTCCAGCCCGCTCAATTCCAGGTTTAGATCGGTCTGCCGGGTCCGCCACCGTTGCAGCGCGGCCGCAGCCGCCTCGGCCCGTTTTCGGGCGACCACCAGTTCCTCGCTCTCCTTTTGCAGGCGCAGCACCTCCCCCAGGCGCTTCTTCTTCTCCCGGATTTCGTCGTCCATGTGCTGCAAACGGTAAAGCTGCTCAACCTGGCTCATGGATTCCATTGTAACAACGAATTGGGAAAGGAACGAATCCTTCTGCTATACTTTCAAGGTAATGGAACTGATCACCACGGCCGGCCAGGCCACCCCCACCTGGCTCACCCACACCCTATCCACGGCCGGCATCCTGCCGGCCGGTGAAGTGACGGCGTTACGGCAACACCCCAACGACGCCTTTAACTCGGCCATCACCCACCTGGAAGTGAGTTACTCGGCTGGCGCGCCGGCCGCCGCCCCGTGCCGCTTGCTGCTGAAAATCAACCACGACCACGCCGGCCGCCGCGAGGCCCACTTCTACCAGTTGGCGGCCACCCTGCCCCGGCCGCTGCCGGCCGTGGTCCCCTGTTACGCCGCCGCCTACGACCCGGCCAGCGGCCTCTCCTGCTGCCTGCTGGCCGACCTGTCGGCCACCCACGCCGCACCCGTCACCCGCCGTCAACTTCTGGCCCTGGAAGGCGTGCCGGCCGGCTCACATCTGGACGGAATGATAGACGCCCTGGCCCACTTCCATGCCTTCTGGTGGGACCATCCCTTGCTGGGCCACGTACCGGACGTCACCGAACTTCGCTGGTGGTACAGCGACCAGGCCCACCACGAGCGTCACGTTGCCCGGCGGCAGCAAGAGTGGCAGCAGTTCGTCGCCGCCGCAGGCGGGCGACTGCCGGCCGGTTGGCGGCAACTATACCAACAGGCCCTCGCCCGCCTGCCGCAGTTGTGGGAACGTTACCTGGCCCCCCGGCTGGCCGGCCGGCGCCACCTGACCCTGACCAATGGCGACTGCTACTTCAACCAATTTCTATGCCCGCTTCCTCCTGGTAACGGCCCGACCTACCTGGTTGACTTCCAGGACGTCAGTGCCAACTTCGGCGCCTACGACCTGGTCTACCTGTTGGCCACCTTCTGGACCCCGGCCCAGCGGCAACAGCACGAGGAGCGGCTGCTGCGCCGCTACCACCAGCAGTTGCAGGCCCACGGCCTAACCGCTTATACCTGGGAAGAATTACGTCGTGACTACCGCCTGATGATCGCCTACATGATTTTTGACCCAATCTGGAACCAGACGGCCGGCTCGTCCCCGGCCTATTGGCAGCCGAAAATGGCCTGCCTGGTCAGTGCCTACGAGGAGCTGGCCTGCGCCGAACTGTAACCTCATTTGAAACCCCGCAGGTCTCCGAGGGCACGGATCGTGCCCCGACCTGCGGGGTTTGACTGAACCATCATGCTCGACAAAATACTCGAACTCGAAGAAGAACCGTACAGCCAGGAAGACGCCGAGTGGGACGCCTTCGTCGCCGGCCATCCCAATGGCAGCCTGCTGCAAACCACCGCCTGGGCCAGGCTGAAGAACCGCTTTGGCTGGCGCTCCCACCGCGTCTGGCTGCGCCGCGACGGCCGGCTGGTGGCCGGCGCCCAGGTGCTCATCCGCTCGGCCGCGCTGGGGCTGCTGCGCCTTGCCTACATTCCCCACGGCCCGCTGGTCAACTGGCAGGACGACGAACAGGTCAGCGTCTTGCTCAACCAGGTAGACTTTGCCGCCTACGAGCGGCGGGCCGGGCTGCTGAAAATGGAACCGTTGCTGTGGCAATCGGACGTGCCCCCGGCTGCCTGGGAAGCCCTCTGCCGGCGGCAGGGCTGCCTGCCCAACAGCGACACCATCCAGCCGCCGAACACCATCATCATAGATTTGCAGCCGCCCGAGGAAGACATCCTGGCCGCCATGAAACAAAAGACCCGCTACAACATCCGCCTGGCCGAAAAGAAAGGCGTCACCGTCCGCCAGGGCACGGCCGGAGACCTGCCCATTTTTAACGCCCTCATGCAGCTCACCGGCCGGCGCAATGAGTTTGGCGTCCACGACCCGGCCTACTACCGCGCCGCCTACGAGTTATTCGCCCCCGACCACGCCGCCCTCTTCATCGCCGAGTACAACACCCGGCCCCTGGCCGCCATCATGCTCTTTGTCACCGGGCCGCGAGCCGTCTACCTGGCCGGCGGCTCCAGCAACGAGGAGCGCCAGCGCATGCCCACCTACGCCGTCCAATGGGCCGCCATCCGCTGGGCCAGGGCCCGGGGCTGCGCCGAGTACGACCTGTGGGGCGTCCCTGATTACCCCGAGAACGAATTGGAGAGCCAGTTCGAAGAGCGCGACGACGGCCTCTGGGGCGTTTACCGCTTCAAGCGCGGCTTTGGCGGCCAGGTCAGGCGCACCGTCGGCGCGGCCGACCGCGTCTACAACAACCTCGTCTACCGGCTCTACCACTGGCGGCGGGGCAGATGAGCAGCACATCCGAAGAACGCAGCCCACAGGAGGCGCACGGCGCACCAGAGGTGCGCTCGGTCTTTCACCCGGTCTCTTCCGCCGAAGCCTGGCATCAGGCCCTACTGAGCCTGTCCAACCCCCACCCCCTGCAAAGCTGGGCCTGGGCAGACTTTAAGTCCCGTTGGGGCTGGTCGGCCGCCCCGCTGCTCCTCACCATCCAGGATAGCCAACCACTGGTCGCCGCCCTGGTCCTGAAACGCCAGCTTCCCCGGCTGCCCTTTTCCATCCTTTACGTGCCCAAAGGCCCTATCCTCGACTACAACAACGCCCCACTGCGCCGCGTCGTCCTGGCCCAGTTAGAGCAAATCGCCCGCCGCCAGAAAGCGATCTTTGTCAAGATTGACCCCGACGTGGTCTATAGTTGGGGGCTGGAAGACGAGCGCTACTCGCCGGTTGGGGCTAAATTCATTCGCGAGCTGCTGGCCCGTGGCTGGCGCTTCTCCAATGACCAGGTCCAGTTTCGCAACACGGTAGAATTAGATCTGGAACGGCCGGCCGGGGAGCTGCTGGCCGCCATGAAACAAAAAACACGCTACAATATCCGCCTGGCCGAGCGCAAAGGCATCACCATCCGCTCCGGCTCTCCGGCCGACTTTCCCGCCATCGCCCAGATGTACCTGGAAACGGCCCAACGCGACGGCTTCGCCGTCCGGCCGGTTGCCTATTACCTCGACGCCTGGCAGACCTTCTACGACGCCGGCCTGGCCCACCCGCTCCTGGCCGAATACGAAGGCCAACCGGTCGCCGCCGTCATCGTCGTCTCCTATGGCCGCCGGGCCATTTATATGTATGGCGCCTCTACCGACAAAGAGCGGCAACGTATGCCCAACTACCTGCTCCAATGGGAAGCCATTCGCCAGGCCCAGGAGCGCGGCTACCGCGTCTACGACTTCTGGGGCGCGCCGGATGATTTCGTCGAGTCCGACCTCCTCTGGGGCGTCTGGCGCTTCAAGGCTGGCTTCAACGGCCAGGTCGTCCGCCACATCGGCGCCTGGGACTACCCCGCCCGGCCGTTCTGGTACTGGCTCTACACCGTCGTCATCCCCAAGTACCTGGACCTCCTGCGCGCCAGAAATAATCCACAGCTTTCACAGATTAACACAACTTGAAAAACTGTACGGTCCGTCTAACAGCAGTTATACTTTGTTCATGGAACAGGAAAAGATGGAGCGAGACGATGTGCTTCCAGAGTATGACTTCTCCGGTGGTGTGCGCGGCAAGCACTACCAAGCCTACCGTCAGGGATACACAGTAACCATACACCATGCCGATGGTACCACCACCGTCCAGCATTTTGAACTCGACGCCGGCTCTACCACACCCTTGTGAAATACCGGAGAGAAAATTCGAGAAATTCGTGCAATTCGTGGCTTTTTTTCAGGTGTCTAGGAATGAGAGGTTAGCAGAATGAGTAAAACGATTGTCGTCCTGGAAGGGGACCAAACGGGGCAGGAACTGTTGGTCGAGGCCCTGCGCGTCCTCGACCCGGCCGTCACCGGCCTGGACCTGAATCTTCAACACTTTGACCTGAGCCTGGAAAACCGCCGGGCAACCCAAAATAAAGTCGTCTTCGAAGCGGCTGAAGCCATGCTCGCCCACGGCCTGGGGCTAAAAGCGGCCACCATCACCCCAACCGGCAAAGACGACGTTGGCAGCCCCAACGCCCTCCTGCGCGAGGCCATTGACGCCGAGGTCATCCTCCGCACCGGCCGGCGTATCCCCAGCGTCCGGCCCATTGCCGGCGTCTACGCCCCCATCAGCGTCGTCCGCATGGCCGTCGAAGACGCCTACGGGGCCAAGGAGTGGCGCGAGGGCGAAGCCGGCGCGATGAATGAAGTCGCTTACCGGACGCAAAAGATCACCCGGCGCGTCTGCCGCCACGTCGCCGAGTACGCCTTCCAGCACGCCCGCATGACCAACGCCAAGGTTTTTGGCGGCCCTAAGTTCACCGTCAGCCCGGTCTACGAAGGCATGTTCAAAGAAGAGCTGGATGCCGCCGCCGCCCGCTACCCCGACGTGCGCTACGAACCCCAGTTAATTGACGCCACCTTTGCCTTGCTGCTGTCCACCACCGGCGACGCCATGGTCATTCCCTCCCTCAACCGCGACGGCGACCTCCTCTCCGACATGGTCCTCCAAATGTTCGGCTCCATTGCCGGCTCGGAATCTATGGTCATCTCCATTAGCGACGAGGGCCACGTGGACTGCGTCATGGCCGAAGCCCCCCACGGCACCGCCCCCACCCTCCAGGGCAAAAACGTGGCCAACCCCATGGCCATGATCCTGGCCGAGGCCGGCCTGCTGGCCTACCTCCACGACAAAAAGGCCGACCAGGTCAGCCGGGCCATCTACGAGGCCACCCTCGAAGCCGTCTACGACGGCATCCGCACCGCCGACCTGGGCGGCGCCACCAAGACCGACGAATTCACCAACGAAGTCATCCGCCGCGTCAAAGGCAAACTCGAAGTCTGGTCCTCCCTGGCCTAGTAGGGGCACGATGCATCGTGCCCCTACCCACGCTGCAACGTCGTCACCGCCGGCAGCGCGTGCAGCATCAACACGCCAAACGGCAGGCCGATGATCGTCGCGCACAGGACCCAGGCCACGGCCGCCCAGATCAGGCTGAACCACCAGCCGATAACGACAAAGTACGCCAGCCGGATCAGCCACGACGGTTGCCGCACGGCCATAAAGCGCGCCCGGCCGCTCGTCAGGTCCACCACCCAGGCCCCCGGCCGGGCCTTCAACGTCAACACCTGCGGCACCCGGTCAATCATCCACAGCCCCAGCGGCAACCCAATAATCGTCGCATTCAGCGCCCAGGCAATTAAAATCCAGGCCCCGGCTAGTTCCCAGCCCAGGACAAAAAACCAGATCACCCGCAGTAAAAACGGGATTTCCCGCACCGGGTGTTTAACTTTAGAAACCATCACAGCTTCAGACACTTCATTATCCTCTTTCATTGCTTGTATTCCTTATCAGGTGGCCGGCGCTTCGCAAGTACCGGTTATCTTTCTTTACTCTCGTGAAATAATACGCAATTTCAGGGGGAAAGTTGCGGCCGGTTAGCTGGCGACAGACTGCGGTCCATCGTCCATCGCCCGTCGTCCCTCGTCTACTCTCCCCCAATCGTCACCAACGTAATCTCCGGCGGGGCCAGAAAGCGCACTCGGGGCGCGCTCAGCCCTTCCAACCCCACCCCCCGGCTGACGTATAAGTGAGTTTGCCCCTCCCGGTATAACCCCATTTCATATCGCTTGCCAAATTGTGAGCTGGTCAGGAGCGCGCCAAACCAGGGCAGCCGCACCTGGCCGCCGTGCGTGTGGCCGCACAGATACAGGTCAATTCCGTGCCCGGCCGCCTGCGGCATCAGGTCCGGCGCGTGGTAAAGCAGCACCCGCGGCGCCGAGTTGGGTGAGACGGCTACCAGCCGTTCCAGCCGCCGGGCGTCTACCGGGATGCGATGGCTACAATCCAGGCCCAGCAAAATCAGCCGCCGGCCGTCCCCCAGTTCCACCACCGCCCACTCGTCTACCAGCAACTGTATTGGCAGGCCGGCAAACAAAGATGGCGCCACCTCCCGTGCGTCCACCGGTGGGCTCCCCAGGATGGCGTAGACGCCGTGCGGGGCCGAAAGTTGGGCCAGCAGGCGGCGTGCCTCGGCCTGGGCCACCGGGTCCTGGACGTAGGAAAGATTCAAGTAATCCCCGGTAATGACGATCAGGTCGGCCGCCGCTTCCTCCACCAGTTTGAGCAGCTTCTCCTCCCGGCGCGTCAGCCGCTCCACGTGCAGGTCGCTGATGTGCAGTAGCCGGATGGGCGGCGCGCCGGCCGGCAGGTAGGTGCTCTCTACCGCCAGGTGAGTCAGCCGCAGCCGGAACGGCTCCACCAGCGTTCCCCAAGCCAGGGCGGCCGAACCCAGGGTTTGCGTTAACACCAGGACAGCTAACCCCCACTCGGCCCCCACCGCCCGCGCCGGCAGCGCCAGCCCTACGGCCGCCATCATCCGGGCCACCAGCAAAACAAAGAGCTGGGCCTTCCACGGGCCGAAAGAAACCCGCCAGCGAGGCAGCGCTCGCAGCAACCAGCCGTCCGCCAGGGCAAAAAAGAGCAACACCAGCCCCGCAGTCGCCGCCAGAACCGTCTCGCCCAGCGTCAGCCGCCAGGCCAGGGCAGCCCCAGCAGCCAGCGCCAGCGCCCCACCGGCCACCAGCGCCACCGGCCAGCCGGCCGGCTTATGAAACAAGACCATCGCCTTGTATAGCAGGCTGTTCAACAGCACGTCTTCTACTATACTCAAAACGACCTCTGCCGCCACCCGCGTCGCCAATCAAAGAGATTCATACCAATTTCTCATCTTTTGCGCTGGCAACATTGTTGACTGTGGCATATACTCATCCCCTGGCTTGAGTAGCAGCCGCCAATCGTACCGTTTTCTTCTGCAGGAACATGCCTCATCTGGAATATCCCCGGCCTGAGATCCAGCCTCTTCTGGCTCCTGGAGCGTATCTACCCCAAGAAACCAAGCTAACACGCTACCGTGTTCGTGAGGTCGCGGGCCACCCGTGACTTATGGTATGCGCCGGCACACCGTTCCGGCCGCACTTCAAAAAGGAAAGGAGAATTTGATGCCCAAGAGAAGCGTTGCTTACCTGTTGAAAATCATCACACCTGGCGCCGCCTGCCTGTTCCTGGCCTTATTCCTGGCCCAGGGGGGGCGGCTGGCGGCGCAAGACGACGAACCTAGAGGGGAGGAGCGGCCGGGGATGACCGAGACCATGCGGCGGATGCTCGAGGACAAACTACCACCCGAAAACCGGGAAGCAATGAGCGCCACCCTCTGCGTCGGCGGCATGGCCGGTCCTTACCCCTGCAACAACGTAGATTTGCTGGCCTTCATTCCCCTGGCCACCTTCGGCGCTTCCAGCGGCAACGATAGCTGGGGCTGGACCGACCCCCTGGACGGCAAAGAGTACGCCCTCATGGGGTTAAATAACGGTACCGGTTTCGTAGACATCAGCGACCCGGAAAACCCCATCTACCTGGGCAAGCTGCCCACCCATACGAGTAGTTCATCCTGGCGTGACATTAAGGTCTATAACAACCATGCCTTTATCGTCAGCGAGGCCGGCGGCCACGGCATGCAGGTCTTCGACCTGACCGAGCTGCGTAGCGTTCCTCTCCCGCCAGTCACCTTCAGTGAGACTGCGCACTATCCTGCCTTTGGCAACGCCCATAACCTTGCTATCAATGAGGACAGCGGCTATGCCTACGCCATCGGCTCCAACACCTGCAGCGGCGGCCTGCACATGATCAACATTCAGAATCCCACCAACCCAACCAACGCTGGCTGCTTCAGCGCCGACGGCTACACTCACGACACCCAGTGCGTCAACTATGCCGGCCCCGACCCCAACCACCAGGGTAAAGAGATCTGCTTTAACTCCAACGAAGATACCGTCACCATCGTGGACGTGACCAACAAGGCCGCCCCGGTGCAACTCTCCCGCACTCCCTACGCTGGCAGCGGCTACACCCACCAGGGCTGGTTGACGGAGGACCACGTCTACTTCTTGATGGACGACGAGCTGGACGAACAAAGCTTCGGCCACAACACCCGCACCCGCGTCTTTGACGCCTCTGACCTGGACGCGCCAACCCTGGTCGGTTTTTACGATGCTGCCGTGCCCTCCATTGACCACAACCTTTACACCCTGGGCGACTACGTCTTTGAGGCCAACTACCGCTCCGGCCTGCGCATCCTCGACATCACCGATGTGGCTACCGCCAACTTGAGCGAAGTGGGCTATTTTGACATTTATCCATTGAATGACAATCCTAGCTTCAACGGCGCTTGGAGCAACTACCCTTACTTCGCCAGCGGCGTCGTCATCATCAGCGGCATCGAGCAGGGCCTCTTCATGGTCCAGCCGGCGCTGTCCCCGGACTTCCGCATGAACACCACGGACCCCGTGCTCTCGGTCTGCGGCAATGGCAACGACAGCACCACGCTCGACCTGACCCCCCGCAACGGCTACACCGGCACCGTTACCCTTAGCGCCGGCGGCCTGCCGGCCGGAGCCACCCCCAGCTTCACCCCCAACCCCGTCACCCCACCCGACAGCAGCACCCTGGACGTAACCGTCAGCGGTGTAACGGCCGGCCAATATCCCTTCATGGTCCTTGCCACCGACAGCGCCCTGACCCATACGCTGGACCTGGATCTCTTTGTCTCCACCGGCGCGCCTGGCGCGCCCACCCTCGTGGCCCCGGCCGATGGCGCTACCAACGTTTCCCTCACGCCAGACTACGAGTGGACGGCCGCCACCCAGGGCCAGAGCTACGAATTAGAGGTGGCCACAGACGCCGCCTTTACCACCATCGTCTACACCGCCACTGTCGCCGGCATCAGCCACACCCCCCCAACCGCGCTCGATCCCTTGACCACCTACTACTGGCGCGTCCGGGCCAGCAATGAATGTGGCCCAGGCGCCAACTCGGCCGTCTTCGACTTCACGACCGAGGACGTGCCTCCCATCCTGCTGGTGGACGACGACGACAACAGCCCCGACGTTCGCGCCACCTACACCGCCGCCCTCGACGCCCTTGGTCTGGAGTACGACATCTGGGACACGGCCAACTCCGACAACGAGCCCAGCGTGGCCTTGATGTCGCCCTACACGGCCATCATCTGGTTCAGCGGCGACGAGTTCGG
>JAKEFB010000062.1 GCA_022616275.1 Chloroflexota bacterium | reverse complement strand
TCCCGACGAATCTCCAGCCCCTTATTGTAGACCCAACGACAACAAGCCAGTTGGCGATTAAGCGCCGTGCGTTGGCTCTTGGTAGGAAAAAGCCTGTACCTGTAAGTAACACGCATGTTCTAATTATATCCCTGGTTTCTATGCCTGGCGAGCTTTGGATAGCACTTGGGCGCATTCACCTCCCCCTTGAAAAGGGGGAGTCCTCTGCGCCCTTTTCTATAGGTGAGAAGGATAATGAGCTAATGGAGTCAGACCTGGAACAAGGGAATCCCATTCGCTTTGACCAGCTGATGGACGTCAAATCGGTGGAGGCAGCCTTTCACGTCAACCCGATGGAGGATGAGGCGGCGGTCGTATCTGGCGTGTTCACCTGGCCCCAACCGGACACCGTCGTCTTTACTTCGGCCACTGGCCTGGAACAGCAGCGCAGCTACCAGGTGCGAATCGCTGACACGGCCATTGGCCAGAGTAATCTACCCCTGGCTACGGCTGTAGAGTTAGAGGTGCAGACCGTTGGCTACCTGACCGTCAGCCAGATTATCCCCGAAGGCCAGGAAGTAGCGCTGGATAGCGCCATTACCGTGCTCTTTAACCGGCCGGTCGTCCCGCTGGTCATCGGCGCAGCAGCACTAGATCTGCCGGATCGCCGTAATCTATCCGTAGAAAGGTAGTGTGCCGGCGCCAATCCCATTATTGGTCGCATCCCGGCGCATTATGCTAGGCCGATAAAAGCTGCGCCTGTACCTTCCCATCCGCGACCCGGCTGTTATTGTCGCGGAACTGCATGGTGTACAAGTGAGCATAAAGGCCATCCAGCGCCATCAGCTCATCGTGGCTGCCCTGCTCGACGAGCCGGCCGTGATCCAGCACGACGATGCGGTGGGCAATCTTGGTGGTGCTCAGGCGGTGGGCGATGATTACCGAGGTCCGGCCTTGCATCAGGCGGTTGAGCGCGTCCTGCACCAATTCTTCCGACTCGCTGTCGAGCGAGCTGGTCGCCTCATCTAATAACAGAATGCGCGGGTCTTTCAGGATGGCCCGGGCAATGGCGATTCGCTGGCGCTGCCCGCCGCTCAGTTTGATCCCACGCTCCCCGACCAGGGTGTCGTAGCCCTGCGGTGTGGCCAGAATAAACTCATGGGCGTTAGCCGCTTTCGCCGCGTCAATGAGTTCTGTCTTGGTGGCGTCCAGCCGGCCGTAGGCAATGTTCTCACGAATGGTGCCGCCGAACAAGATGGTTTCCTGCGGCACAAGGCCAATCTGAGCCCGCAGACTCTGCTGCGTGACGGCACGCAGATCCTGCCCATCAATGCTCACGGTCCCCTGTGTGGGATCGTAAAAGCGGGGGATGAGGTTGAACAGCGTACTTTTGCCTGCCCCGCTCGGACCTACCAACGCGATAATCTCGCCGGGCTGGATGTCGAGCGAGACGTCTTCCAGGACGCCGATACCTGCCTCATACTCGAAGGCCACGTGGTCCAGCTGGATCGCTCCCTTGACGGCCGGCAGTGGCGGCGCGCCGGGTGCATCGGCAATGGTGGGCACGGTATCCATGATCTCAAAGACGCGCTGCACCGCGCCCAGCGCTTCCCGCAGTTGACCGTATAGCCCAGCCAGCAGCCCAATATTGGCCGCGATGGTGATGGCGTAGATCAGGAAACCGCTAATCGTGGAAAATTCCAGCCGCCCGGCCAGCACCTCGCGGCCGCTGAACCACAGGATGGCCGCGATCGAACTGAAACCGAGGAAGGCCATCAGTGCCCCAAACCCTGATCGGAAGAAGGCCAGCCGCAACGATGAGTTCAACATCGCCTGCATCGCCAAATGGTAGCGGTTGATTTCGTACGCTTCGCGAGTGAAGCTCTTGACG
Organism: Chloroflexota bacterium; assembly: GCA_022616275.1. GTDB lineage: Bacteria > Chloroflexota > Anaerolineae > Promineifilales > Promineifilaceae. Next base: position 40,440 of record JAKEFB010000062.1, on the reverse strand, counting down.
ATGCGCACCCCCTGTAAACCCTCTTCGACGGCGACGGTGGCGCTGGCCAGTTCATCCTGAACGCGGGTGCTCCACCTGGTAAAGATGCGCCCAAAGAGCGAGGCTACGCCGACCACGACCAGCGCGAGCAGCAGGACAAAGACGACCAGGCGCGGGTTCAGCAAGAAGACAATGACCACCGAGCCGACCAGCGAGATGGTGCTGCCAAGGAATTGGCTGATGTTATTGGTCAGCACTGAGCGCACCTGGGTCACATCGCTGGAAAGACGGGAGACGAGTTCGCCAACGCGGCGGTTGGCGAAGAAATCCAGCGAGAGGTTGTGCAAATGGCGATAGAGCGTCGTGCGCAGATCAATGACGATGCGCTCGCCGACGTAATTCAGGCTGTAGCTCTGGAACAGATTGAAGATCGCGCCCAGAAAGAACAGTCCGACGAGCCCTAGCGCCAGCTTCGATAGCTGAGTGGCCTCGTGCTGCTGAAGCACCGAGTCGAGTAGCCGCACAATCACCAGCGGAAAAGCCAGATTGATGGCATTCCCCAGGGCCAGCGTGACCATCGCCAGCGCCATCCAGCCTTTGTAGGGCAAGAGGTAGCTGAACAACCGCTGCCAGCTCACGGCCGTAAAGGCAGGTAAAGCGATGTCAGAGGTATTGGAATCGTGCCGGGGGGCACGTCGTCTTCTACCAAACATGGTTAATTGCTCTCATTTCCGGTCAAGGCTCGATTGTGTTTTGGCTGCAGAATAACCGGTAATTGTGGAGAAAGTGTGAAGGTCTGGCGGAAAAGTGTCAAATTCCGCCAGACAATATCGTACCTGGGTATCAGCCAGCGCCGGAGTTAAATCTGCTCCACCAGTTGCCGAAAGGTGCGGCAATTGGCCGCCAGATCAGGGCCATGTTGGTGCAGCCCCCCGCCGATGAGCAAGATCACCTCCCGGCCGTAACTCTCCAGCATCTCCGGGATACGCGCCAGGCTCATCCCGCCCCCTGGAGCGGGAAAGATCGGCTTGATATGGCCCATGGGCGCAACCGTTCCTTCGGCAATGGCCCGGCATTCCTCCCGGCTAAAAGAAAACCGGCCACCGTAATTAGGATAAATGCTGGCGTCGGCCCCGGCCAGGCGGGCCATCTGTCCAAACACAACCCCATGCGCCAGGCCGCTGTCGGCGCTGGTCACAAAACTGCCCTGGAAAGCCGGGTGGCTCAGAATAGGCAAGGCCAGGCCATCATCGTCGGCCAGCTGGCGCATCGTATCCAGCCCCACCAGGCCGGGCGCAACCAGCAGGCCTCTCGCCCCCGCTTTCCTGGCCAACAAAGCTCTTTCATAGACCTGGTCGGCCGGCGCGGTCACGTTGGCCACGTAGGCGCAGCGGTACCCCGCCTGCTGCCCGGCCCGCTCCACCGCCTCGACGCACCGTTCCACCCGCTCCCGGTACGGGGCAAAGAGTTGGTCGGCCAGCCCGTGGTCATCTTTGATAATGTCTATCCCCCCCAGGGCGAACTGATAGGCCAGGTCGGCCAGCGCCGCCGCCGGCAACCCCAGCGGCTTGAGCGCCGTGGCCAGCAACGGGCGTTGCGGCACGCCCAGCCAGGCTCGCAGCCCTGCCCGGCCAAAGCGCGGCCCGCGAAAGGCAGCCAGCAGCGTCGCCGGCAGTTCCAGCCGCTCCACCCGGATGCCCGGCTGGAGACTGGCGTTGCCAAAAATCACGTTAGTGAGCTGGGTCAGCTCTAACCCCGCCGTTTCCACCGCGTAGCTGATCACCGCCTCACAGTGAGCTGCGTCCAGCGGCCGGAAAGCCTCCAGCCGCCCCACAATGTGGTCGTGAATGTCGCCAGGCGGCGCCAATTCGGCCGGAAACTCAATCGTCTGTTCGACACAAATGCCCTGGGCCCGGGCGTAGGCTTCAGCCTCCCCGCCGGCCAGGCGGTAGACCACGCGGAAGCGTTCGCCTGACAGGTTCAAGGCCACCGGAGGCAGCATCAGAGCGCTTCTGCTTTCGCTTCGCTGTGGGCTGTCTCCAGGCGAATGGCCGCCAGATCCTCTTCGCCGATGCCCAGCGAGACGCCCAGCAGCCTCTCCACCGCCTGCACCAGGGCCAGGGCGTCCAGCCCATACTCGCGCATCAGGTACGGGCGGCTGGCCCCGTGGGCAAAGGTATCCCGGAGACCCAGGCGCACCAGCTTCTGGCCCAGACCCGCCTCCGCCATCACTCCGGCCACGGCCGTGCCCAGGCCGCCAATGGTGGTGTGATTCTCCATGGTGATGACCCCATAGCGCGGCCGGGCCGCGGCGGCCAGCACGGCCGGGTCGTCGAAGGGCTTGAGGGTCGAGATGTGCATATGCTCAACGGCCACGCCCCGCTCGCGCAAGGCTCTGGTCGCCCGCATCGCCTCCTCGGTGCAGATGCCGCTGGAAAAGAGGGTGATGTCGCTGCCGGCGCTGAGTCGGCGCGCCTGCCCCAGCCGCAGCGGACTGGCCCGATCAAAGAGGCGAGGGATTTCGCCCCGCAGCATCCGCACGTAGACCGGACCGTTGACCGCCTGAGCCACGTCCAAGACCGTCTCCACCTCGGTCGCGTCGCCCGTTTCCAGGATGGTCAGGTTGGGCAGCGCCCGCAGGACGGCCACGTCGTCAATCGCCTGGTGAGTGGCCCCGCCGGGCGTGGTGATACCGGGTAAGAAGCCAAACAGGCGAACCGGCAAATTGGGATAGGCAATGGACATGGCCAGTTGGTCCAGGGCCCGCCGGTAGAGGAACACGGCGAAGGTGTGGACGAAGGGAAAAAACCCTTCGCGGGCCAGCCCACCGGCCAAACTCAACATGTTTTGCTCGGCCATGCCCAGGGAAAAGAAGCGCTCCGGGTAGGCGTCGCGGAAGAGGTCAATTTCCGTTGAGCCGGTCAGGTCGGCCGAGAGGACCACAACCTGGGGCTTATCCTTAGCCCAGGCCACCAGATTGTGGGCATGCACCCGGGAGAGTAATTCCATGGCCTACTCCGCCGGCATCTGCGACAGGAACAACCGGTAGCGGTCGCGTTCCTCCTCGCTGCTAAAGCGAACGTAGTGCAACTTGGGCCGCCGCTCTTCCAACAGGCCAACCCCCTGGCAGGGGTTGGTATAGGCCAGCACAACCAGCGGCCGGCCGTCAGGCGAAAGGTCGGCCGGGGCGGCCAGGGCGGCCACCTCGTGCCCGTTGACCTGGAAAGCGCGGGCGCCAAACGCCTCCAGCCGGCTTTGCAGCGGCTCGACGTTCATCACCTCGGCCATCCGGCCGTCGCATTGCTGCCCATTGACGTCCACGTAAATACCCATGTTGTCTAGCCGGTAGTGGGCCAGCGCCTGAATCGCTTCCCAGGTCTGGCCGGACTGGAATTCACCGTCAGACATAAAGACCCACACCCGGCCGGTATCCCCTCTCAACCGGCGCGCCAGGGCGATCCCGGCCGCCTGGCTCAAGCCCTGGCCCAACGAACCGGCGGTGACCTCGTGGCCCGGCGAATGCTCCGCGCCGATCATTTCCACCGTGCTGCCGTCTTGATTAAACAGGGCAAACCCCTCGGGTGCCAGCCGCCCTACTGCCACCAGCGTGGCGTAGAGGGCCACGGCGTAGTGAACCGGCGACATGACAAACCGGTCCAGGTGCCGGGCCTGGGGGCCGTTGTAAGCAGCGCCGGTGAAGGAGTGCGGATTCTTAGGGCCGGGGACGCCGGAGAATGGCGGTGGCAGCAGAGGGGCCTGGCTGGAACCGAGCACCATGACTTTCGTATATAACGTCGCCAGAATCTCAGCCGACGAGCAGGCCTGGCTGAGATAGCCGCCGTTGTGGTGGATCGTATGCTCCAGCACGCGCCGGCGAACCTGCCGGGCGACAGCTTGCGCCTGGTCTGGCCAGTTCGTCATCGGTTGGTTCCTTTGCGCTCTATCAACCGGCTGCTCATCCGCCGGCTACATTTACCGCCCACCGATTTTGCGGACGCCTGAATTCTATAACAGGAGCTGCCCGACGAAAACGGCCAGCTCGCCGGTCATGGCGCCAGCCACCGTTGCCGGCGCAAGTTCTTTCCGAGAAAGGTAGTCCAGTACCTGGCCGGCGAGTGGCTTCGCAGTATCGTTGGGGTTGATGTTCCGCTTAACGCCATGGCCACCCAATCCCATCCGGCGGCACGCCCTCGCCTAGCCAGTTGATAGAAACAACCTGATTGTCCTCAGTCCAGACTTCAACCGCCTGCCACTCGTCGAAATCGGGCATAGCCAGAGAAACGACGAAACGGCCGGGCTCGTCCTCATCTTCTTCCACGACGTAGCCAACGGCCTCGGTTGCCTGGAAATACTCTCTGGCCCAAGCTTCGGCCGCCGCTTTGATAACGTTGAACAACTCGTTGGACATGGGCTGCATTATACCATCGAGCCTAAGGTCTTATCGAGAATGGCAGCTAGAATCAAATCTAGCTCGTCTGTCTCCGCTTCTATTTCCCATCTAGCTCCGCCGGCAACGCGGCCGTCGTGGCAGGCGGCACCCTTATTTAAGCTCAGGGCCTTACGCGTCTTACTGTTGAGCGCAATTTGCCACGAGCGGCCGGTAATTTGAACTGTTTACACGATGTAAACCGTTGCGCCATATTGAGAAGAGGCTAATCGTGATCAAACAGCGCCTGGATCGTATCCCCCTACCCTACCTGGCAACCACACCGTCAGTTCCGATTTCCCGTAGTTTATGCGCGCGGCTTATCAGCTAGCGTCCGTCGCCGGCCGTCCAGCTTTGTCAGCAGCGCGCCTGGCAGTTCCAGGCCGAACCGGCCGGCCAGAACGGCTAGCAGCTCATTGCCCCACTGCCAGGCAGCGTCATAAGCCTGCCACAGGGCCTGCCGTTCCAGGACGGCCGTGCAGGCCTGGTAGCGCCGGTATGCCTCGGCCGGTAGCTCCTCTTCCAACCGGCTGGTCGGCCGGATCCAGCGCTCTGTCCGGCCGGTCGCCAGGCGGGCCAGCCGCAGCAGTTGGTCATGCACCAGCGTCAATACCTCCAGCGCCCGCGCTGCCTCGCCCCGGGCCAGGACATTGATGCCCATCAGATACCAATTCAGGAAGCTGCGCAGCAGGTAATCTACGTCGGCGGCCGTCTCGTGAGTCACGGGCGGGCCGACGAGCGGCCGGAGCCAGCTCGCCAGCTCGCCGCTTTTGTCGACCAGAATCGTCGCCTCAAGCGAGGGAAAGCTGACCGTCCCCTGGTATTGCCGTAGCTCGGCCATTTTGCTGACCGGGTCAAAGTGAAACTTGCCCCGCACCAGGTTGTCGAAAATGGCCACCCAATTGCCAAACTCGTTGACGTAAACCAGGGCCACCGAGGCAATCTGGCTGGTCCAGGCCAGGCGGTCCACGGCCGGCAGGGCATCTTCCTGGAAGTAGAGGATGACATCCAGGTCAGAGGAGACCTCGCCCTCGCCATGGGCAAAAGAGCCATAAAGCATGGCGGCCGTGATTCGTTCGTCAGCCTGACATAGCTGGCGTAGGCGGGCAATCATAGCCTCTTGGGGTAGCTCCGCACTAGTTGGACCAGGATCGTTTTTGTTCATCTCGGAATTTTACGAGGCGCAGTACTATGCGAAAGGATTACTTCTGATAATGCGGTGACGGCGCGATACCTGCCTGCCCTATGGCGACCGGCTTAAAAGGGAATGGTTGGATCGCCGGTCAGGTTCTGCCACCAGTCACGCAGCCAAGCCATCGCTTTCTCATACTCTTTGGCGGGCAGTTCGCGATAGACCGGAATCTTGAAGCGACGGTACAGTTCGCCATAGACGCCTCCATACTCGTTGCGGCCGCTTTTTTGGGATAATACCATAGCAATGGCTTTCACCGCCTGGCTGATATTGGCCGCCTGCTCGGCCGTAATGTGCCGGCGGGGGTCGCCCAGCGTGGTTTCAATTTGCTCCAGGCGGTTCTCGTAATCATCCAAACGGCCGCTATAGGCATCCAGCCGAGCTTCAATTAGAATCTGGTTGCGAGCCAGTTTGACCATGGCCTGTAACATTCTGTAGGCCTCAACAGCTTCCGAATCACTCTGCTCTAGCAACTCTTCAAAGGTGAGATCCCCTGCCGTCGTCAGCCGTCCTTCCTGGAAGGCTTCGGCCAGCACCTTATAGCACTCGCGCTGGTAGAGAAGGATTCTATCGCGCATCTCCGGCTTCACGCGCGCCGGGTTGAGGCCAAATAAAAAGCCGCTGACAAAATCGAGCGGTAAGCAGATCATCTCCTGGGCGCCCCGACGTGTTGACGTTACGTCAATACGTTGGATCGCCTCCGATAGGACGGCATCCCGTTGGATACGGCGATACTGGCCACCCCAATCCACTCCTAATAGATCGCAAATCGGTTTAACGGGCACGTACACCCGGCCGTCAGCCAGCCGTACCGCCACAATGGTATCGGCGTAGAATTCAACCTCTTTTTGTTCAATGGGAACCAGGGCTTTGTCACTCATTCACATTTACTCCTGTTTTCTCGACAAGGGTGCGGGTTATACGCACCCCCTTCCCCCGTGTCACCTGTGCCTCGCAGCCGTTCAGGCTTGATGCAAGTGATGAAAACGGCAAACAGCCAGTCCGGCACATCGTTCAGCGCCAGGCAGACCATCTCTTGCCGGCCGCCAGAGGGGGTGAGCGTTATGCTCACGCCTCTTCCCTTCCAGCGCCGGCGCTTTGCAGAGCCAGTGTGACGGGCCATACCCGCCTAACCATCCTCTTCTCCGCCGCTCGACCAATGGCCCAGCCTGAGATCATGCACCGCCTTGTCCTGAGGCTCCGGCCGGGCGCCCCTCTCATAGTTTTGTAGCCCCTGATCAATGAGCCAGCGGTAAAAGGCCAGGACCCCTATCCCCTCTGCTTTCCGCAGCCGGTCAATATAGGCAATTTGCTCTGGCGGCAGGGTAATGGTCTTGCGGTCATACTGGCCAGCCTGCACCGAGTCAGGGGTGGTCGCCTGGCGCACGCTTTGCCGGCTCAACCGCTGCGTAGCGGAATCAAATTGCTTCTTCTTTCCAGGCCGGTCTTCTTCCAATTGCGCCATGGGATCATAATCAGCCATCCAGCACCTTCACTTTTTTGACCAGATCCAGGTAAGCCAGCGCCGGGGGCGAATCGGGCGCGTACTCAAACAAGGTCTGGCCGCCAGCTCCAGGGGATTCTTTGACCTTCACGCTGAGAGGGATGGGCCTGGCCACGCGGTTCCGGCCGTAAGTCTTGATGAGATCGTGCTGCATCTGGCGATCCATCACCTGCCGGTCACTCACCATCGTTGGCAACACGAAGGCCACCCGCGCCTTTACCCCCAACTGTTCCCGCAGCCGGTACAGATCTTCGGTATGCTGCACCGCCCCGACGACGCTGATGTAATCGGGCTTGGTCGGCACAATCACATAATCGGCAAAGTTGTACACGGCATTTTTGAGGATATCAAGCTTGGGGGGGCAATCAATAATGATGTAATTAAAAGGACCTATGGCCGATGCCAGACGATGGGACAAGACATTATTCAGCGGAACGTGATCCCGGTTGGGCCGGCGGGCAGCGGCATAATCCTGGTTGAGCAAATCTTCGGCGGCGTATTCCAGTTCCCGACTTGCCGGAATTAAGAATAGGTTCGGCCGGGGCAATCCTTCGGCTGAACGATCCAGCGGCACGATGCTGGCTTTCAACGATACCTCACCCTTGAGCAAGAAACTAACACACTTCCCGCTGGGGTTCCTTTCCTGATCGTAGACTGCCTGGCGAACGCCAAAGAAATCGGCCGCATTGCCTTGCGGGTCCAGGTCAATCAACAGCACGCCGCCGGTTGGCTTGCTATCCACTATGAATGTCCGCGCCAGCCCATCGGCCAGATTGCAGGCCGTGGTCGTTTTGGAAACGCCTCCCTTGTTGTTGGCAACAGCAATCACAATCGTTTTGCTACTCATCTATCACCTCTTTTTTAAGAATTGTATTCAATTGTATACATCGTTACAACGCTGTACAAAATTGTATAACCATTGTATACAATGTGCAACAAATTGGTAAGGTTGTTTGTCCGAGGCCTGAAAAATTCCTATTTCCGCTTAGAAACGATTCTGGTGTGGGTCGGGCGGTTTATAGAAGCATCGTCAAAGGCTGGCTTTGGAACCAGGTCAGGGGGGGTAGGGGGGCGCTAGTAAACTGACCCGGTGCTTCGGTTTTTGAGAACGAACGGGTAAACTTGGGAGGCTGTATAATACAGTCCCAAAAGGGGTACACGTCATTTTTATCCCTTGAAAATCATTCAGCACCGGAGTGTTCTATGGCAGCTGAAAAGGCGCTGGTACCTCTCGAACAAAAACAGGTCATGTTTCACGAGAATGAGATAACGGCCGCGCTGGTCCGGGCAGGCGTAAATACAGGCGCCCAGTGGCAGATCGGCAATCATCTTGGTCTGGCCTTTGCCGGGCAACGGGCGCGCCTTAACCGTGCTCCGGTTTTTTCAGAAGTGGCAAGGATTGTGATCATTACGATCGCAATCCCACAGAGGGGCAGGCTAAAAGCTTAAGCCCCTTCGAAATAGTAGTAAGCAAATGTGAAATTGTTATTCGTCACCGACCTGCATGGCTCACCCTGGAAATACGAGCACCTGCTGGGAGCGGCCCAGGCGGCCGGCGCCGTAGTCGTCGTCAACGGCGGCGACATGCTGCCCAAACACGGCGACCTGTTCGCCGGCCAAAAGCAGTTCATCGGCGACACCCTTGACCGGCATTTTGCCCAATTCGACGCGGCCGGCATCCACTACCTGTGCTACCCGGGCAACGACGACCTGCGCATCCACGATGGTTTATTTGTGGCCACCTGCGCCAAATATCCGCGCGTCGTCAACCTGGCCCAGCGCCTCTTCTCTCTGGGGGAGTATGAATTTGTCGGTCTGAACTGGATCGTGGACTATCCTTTCCGCTTCAAAGACCGCTGTCGCATGGACACGGCCGGCTACGTCTTCCAGGAACAATATGGCACGGGGCTGCTGTCCACACCGGGTGGCTGGCAGGACATCCCCGACTGGTTTGCCTACGCCCGCACCTTGCCGACCATCGCAGAAGAGCTACGCCGCCTGCCGCGACCCCGGAACATGGCCCAGAGCGTCTACATCCTCCACATGCCGCCGGCCAACCTGGGCCTGGACAAGTGCGGCTACGGCCCGGAGGTCGGCTCCCAGGCCATCTACGACTTTCTGGCCGACAACCAGCCCCGGCTCTCCCTGCACGGCCACATTCACGAATCGCCGGAGAGCAGCGGCCGCTGGTGGGGTAGGGTGGGGGAGACCGTTTGCATCCAGCCCGGCCAGCTTGAGCCGTTCACCTACGTTATCATTGACCTGGAGACGATGCAGTTCGAGCGCCACGTATAGAGATGGCTGGCTTTTCCCCTCCATCCCCGGCCGCGCGCCGCCAGACCCTTGGCCCCACAGACGACCTGCCGCCGGCGCTACAACACGCCTTTGAACCGGCCGGCCACTTTCAGCGCCTGCCCGCATCTGGCCCCAACGACTGGCTGGCCAACCACCCCGAACCCGGCCAGACCTTCGCCGGCTTCCTGGCCGAAAAAGCATTCCGGCCAGACAAAACCCGCCACACGATTTATCTCCAGCCGCTCAATGCCTTTCCGGCCGGCAAGGCATCACCGCTGGACCAGCTCCGCGCCTTCGCCGCTGCTTTCTTTGCCCTGCCGGTCGAGGTGCTGCCAGTCCTCGTGCCAGACGCCGGCGAAGTCACCACTCGCCGCAACCCCTACACCGGGCAGCGGCAACTACTGACCCGGGACATCCTCTTCCTCCTCCGTAAGCGCCTGCCGGCCGATGCCTTCTGCCTCTTAGGTATCACCGTGCAAGACCTTTACCCCGACCCGGACTGGAACTTCGTCTTCGGCCAGGCCGCGCCCCGGCTGCGGGTGGGGGTTTACAGCTTCGCCCGCTACCTGCCGTCCCTTCACGGCGAGCAGGTCGCCGACGCAGCAACACTGGCCTTGCGCCGCAGTTGCAAGGTGCTGGCCCACGAGGCTGCCCACCTCTTTGGCCCCGGCCACTGCATCTATTTCCACTGCCTGATGAACGGTTCCAACCACCTGGCCGAGAGCGACAGCCGGCCGCTACACCTCTGCCCGGTAGACCTGCGCAAGCTGCACCACAGCATCGGCTTTGACGTCGTCGAGCGTTACCGGCGCTTACTACACTTCAGCCAGGCGGCCGGCTTCACTGACGAAGTGGCCTGGCTTGAAGAGCGATTGGCTTACCTGTCGCAGACGGCATAACGGTCTGCCAGTAGCGCAAGAAAACCAAAAAGGCTACATTTAAGGTGTGTAACGTTCGTTCAACTGGTAGCGGAGGTAACAGGTAATGGAGAAGATCATCAGCGAGTTCAAGATTGTCGAGACCGAGGATGGTTTCCGCATTGAAATCAAGGGCGACAAAGAAGCCATCCGTCGCATTTTGCGCGGCTTCGACCCGGAAAGCTTTTTCGGCGGCGAAGCGCCGTTCGGCAAGGGCTTCCGCTTTGGCTTTGGCCCTGGCTTTTGGAGCGGCTTTAGCGGCTGGTGCGGGCCGTGGGGCGAGCGAGGGAAGCAGAAGAAAGCCTGAGGTCAAGGAAGAAAGTATATGGAAGAAGAGATAACGGACCTGAGAGAGAAGGAAAAGGCGCAAGAAAGTTCCACTGCCACAGCCGGGAGTAACACCTGGGCCTGGGGCCTGGCCCTCATTGCCCTGGGCGTAATTTTCCTGTTGAATAACCTCTTTGAATTTGGCCTGGGCGGCCACTGGTAAGCCTTATTCGCCCCCGTTCCCGCCTTAGTAACTGTCCAAAAACAAGTTAGCACTTTGACAAAGAAATAGTAGTTGAGGTGCGCGGCCTGATAATGTAGTTCCAGTTAGGGCAGATGGGCCGTCGCTCAAGCTGAATGGCCGTCCGGGCTTCCTTGGATAGTTTGCGCCCTTTGGCAAAGAGCCGGTCAAGGAGAAAGGCTTTGACGGTTAAACCGGTTTGGGTAGCGGTACCGCGAATGTAAGCGAGCAGGGCGGCAAAAGAATGGAGCGGTTTGCCAGCCCAGTTGCGGGTCATCTGGCTGAAGAGGCGATACTCGACCGGGTTGTACTTGGAAGCGCCAGTGGGATAGTGACAGACCATGACGGCGAGACCAAACTGGTCAGCCAACTGCTCTTGGAGATAGTATTTCCACAGCCAGAAGCGACAGTTATTGCTGCCCCCGGCATCACAGAGGATGAGGAGCATATCCTCACGCTGAAAACGGGGACGCTCTGGGTCAGTCCACCACTGGGCGATAGCGGAAGCGGCGAATTCAGGCGTATCATTGGAGGTCCCGACATAGACATAGCCCTGATTGTGGGTCAGGTCATAAATGCCGTAGGGAACGGCCCGGCCCAGGGCATCTTGGCGGAAATCGTGAAGGTTGACCTGTTCCGGTTGCTGGCGCCAAGTGCGGCCCTTGTTGGCAAAGTTGCCAATCAACTCCTTGTCCTTGGTGTCCACACTGATGACGGGCAATCCAGCCTCAAGAAACAGCTTCTTGACCCGCTTGAGGTAGCGAAACTGCCGGTCACGGTCAGGATGTGACCGCCCCGTCAGGCTTTTACGATTGGCTAACAAGCCGTACTCCAGCTTTTTCAACAGTCGTCGCACGGTCGTCCGTCCTATTCGATACTGGCGCTTGCTCAAGGCTTGGGCCATCTGTCGTAAACTCTTGTGTACCCATTGCCCTTTGCCCGTCGGGTCACCGGCGATATCATCGGCCACTACTTCCTGGAGGGCTGCCTCGATGGTTGGCTTTTTTTTTCAACGGCTTTACGCCCACCACCCGCCAGGCGCGTTCGCCCGCTCGGCCGGCCGGCTAGTTCTCTGGCCATTTCCCGCCGACCACGTCGAATCGTGTTAATATTCAGACCGGTGATGAGGGCCACTCGTTCTGTGCCGCCATGGCCTAATTTCTCTGCTTCTATCGCCGCATACCACCGTCGTTGCTGCTCATCCAGCCGGCTCATAAACACATTCATCTGGTGGTGGATAGTTTTCTCAGGATCTGGTTCAGGCTTTTGACAAATCTCACATTGACAGTGATGGACTTCTCGAACCTTCATTTTTGTCTCTCCGCTCATTTCTGCTTGGGGGAGAGATTGTACACGATACCGCTAAGTTAAAAACGGACGATTACTTAGTTGATTTCTGCCGATAGCGATTGTTGCAGACAGTCAGCAAATTCGGCCGTCATTTTGCGGATCAACTGTTGCATACTTGAGTAACCGATCTGCGCCAGGCGGCCACGCAGCGCCAGATCTATCTCATAGGCGATGCGCGTGCCTGCCCCGATCGGCTCCAGTTGGCTGGTAAAGGTGGCGGTCACCACGCTGGCCAGCCGTCGATCTTCGGCCCGAATGGCGGCTACCAGTCGCTCCGGCTCAATTCGCTCGACTACCTCAACCCGGCCGTCGAACGCAGCCTGGATAGCGCCTACGCGCGTATTGAGCTTGCCGGTGTACAGGTTTTCTTCTACCTGCCTGACATCTTGAGCGCCGGGCATACAGGCGCTGACGCGCGGAATGTCGAGGATGAAGGCCCAGATCCTTTCAATGGGGGCATCGACCACAAAGTTGTCCTTAATCAGCATCGATCTTCTCTACTGGCGAACAACAGGCGCGTACTGCCTCCAGAACGTTCAGGTAGCTGCCGCAGCGGCAAAGATTGCCGGCCAGGTACTCGCGAATCTTGTCATCGCCGGGGCTGGGATCCTCCGCTAACAAAGCGACAGTGGTCAGGATGAAGCCGGGCGTGCAATAGGCGCATTGGAACGCGGCATGGTCAATGTAGGCTTGCTGCACCGGATGGAGCCGTCCATCCTGCGCCAATCCCTCGACGGTAGTGATCTGGCGCCCTTCGACCTGGATGGCCAGCGTTAGACAACTGCTGATGGGACGGCCGTCCACCAGCACGGTGCAGGCGCCGCACATGCCAATGTCACAGCCACTGCGAGCGCCAAACAGCCCCAGCTCGCCACGTAGAACGTCCAGCAGCAGCCGGTCAGGAGCCAGCGCCAAGGCATGGTTTTGGCCGTTAACGTGCAGGGATAGCGTTCTGGTTCCGGTTATAGCCGGTATCTCACTGCTCATGTTGCAGCGCTTTCAATACTTTCTCGGCCGTGATGGGAAGGTCATAGATGCGAATGCCGACAGCGTCGTAAACGGCGTTAGCGATGGCTGGAGCCACACATGGTAGCGTCATTTCGCCGATGCCATGGATCTCGCCGCCTTCGCTCTCCAGCGCCACTGTTTCCAGCTCAGTAGGAATATCTAGAAAAGAGGGGATGAGATAATCGGACAGGTTGGGATTGACGATCTGGCCGGCATCTACGAGCACTTCTTCCATAACGGCCGGCCCCAGGCCGAAAATGACGTTGCCATCGTTTTGCAGCTTAGCCAGGGTTGGATTGACGACACGGCCGGCCCAGGCGGTGCCAACGTAGCGCAGGACGGTGACCTTGCCCGTCTCCGTATCTACCTCGACCTGGCAGGCGCCAGCACCCTGATGCCAATGCGGTGTAGCCAGCCCCTGGCCGGTTTCTGGATCCAGGCCACCTCTGGTCTGGTACGTCCCCATCGCTTCGATAGATTGGTGATGGTTACGAGCGACGATTTCGCCATAAGAGATGCACCGCTCCGGCTGCGCTTTGACTATCACGTGGCCACTGGCGGCCGCCAGTTCCTCTGCAGCGTGCTCGAGCAGCGGTACGGCCGCGTCAATTAACTTTTCCTTCAACTTTTGGGCGCCGTCCACAATAGCCTGGCCCATCATCGTCGTGCCGCGACTGGCGTTGGTGCTGCTGTCGAAGGGCGTGCGGGCTGTGTCCGGTCCGACGACCACCACCCGGTCTGGCGGCATTTCCATGGCCGCGGCGGTAATTTGGGATAGGGCGGTGTGAGTACCCTGTCCCATCTCGACGGTACTGGTGTACAGCGTGATCTGGCCGGCACTGTTTAGGGATAGGCGGCATTCAGAGCGTGAGGTTGGCATGGTGCTCTTCATCATCACGGCCAGACCGCGGCCACGCCGGCGTGTTGGCGCCGGATGTGCGGGTGCTGTTGCCTGCTGATTCAAGCGGCCGGCGGCCGTCTTCAGGCATTTGCTGAAATGAACATCGTGCAGGATCTCGCCCGTGGCAAAGTGGTCGCCGTCTTGGAGCAGATGGGCCAGGCGGTATTCCAGCGGGTTCAGTCCCAGGCGGTGGGCAATGGTGTCTATGTGGGACTCGTAGGCCCAGGCGCCCTGTGAAGCCATCGCGCCACGAAAGGCGCCGGCCGGAGGCAGGTTGGTATAAACGCCGTAGGAATCGACCCAGACGTTGGCAATGCGATAGGGACCGATGGCGCGAACCATGCCGGCACGCACCAGGGAAGGGCTGGCGTCGGCATAGGCGCCGCCGTTCCAATAAATGGTTACCTGTCGGGCGGTAAAGGCGCCGTCGCGCCTGACGCCGCTTTTGATGTGGATGGTGGCCGCGTGCTTGGTAACGGTGACGAACTCTTCCGGCCGGGTCAGCACCAACTTAACCGGCCGGCCGCCGACTTTCCAGGCCAGCGCCGAGACCAAAGGTTCCAGCCGGAGGTGTCCCTTGCCGCCATAACCACCACCCAATGGGGGTACAATCACGCGGACCTGAGCGGAGTCCAATGCAAACAGCTCGGCCAGGGCAGCCTGCACGAGGTAAGGCGCCTGGGTCGCGGTCCAGACGGTGAGTTGGTCGTTGTGCCACTGGGCTGCTGTGACGTGCGGCTCCATCGTCACGTGCTGAGCGATGGGACTGGTGTAGCTTTCTTCGATGATTACGTCGGCCGCGGCAAAGCCGGCGGCGATGTCGCCATGGCGCAGTTTGGCGTGGAGAAAGATATTATCCGGGTACTTGTCGTGGACGGTCGCTGTTTCCCCCTTTGTGGCAGCGACAGCGTCGTAGACGGCCGGCAACTCCTCGTACCCAAGTTCAATGGCAGTGAGCGCTGCCTCAGCGATTTCTTCTGTGGTGGCGGCAACGGCGGCGACGGGTTCGCCGATGTAACGCACTTTATCATCGGCAACGACCGGTTGATCTTTCCACAGCACGCCCGAGAAAGTGCTGGGGCCCCCTGGCTGGCCGAGGTCGGCGCTGGTGAGGACGGCTACGACGCCATCCATTGCCTCAGCCGCGCTGGCGTCGAGACGGACGAGGCGCGCATGGGGTAGTGGGCTGCGCAGTACCTTGACCACGAGCGTTTCCGGTAACTGTAGATTGACAGTATAAGGGATAGTGCCCGTCACTCGCGCCACCGCGTCACTCATCGGTATTGCTTTACCCAGGGCCACCGCTCACCGCCTTCAGGGCTCGCTTCACCTGCACTCTGATCAGTTGCCGCCGGTACCAGGCTGAGCCGCGCAGATCGTCGAGCGGATCCAGACCGGCGGCGTACTGGCCGGCAATCTCATCAATGAGTTCGTCCGACAGCACCTGATTCTGCGCCAGTGCTTCGATCCGGGCCAGGCGCTGCGGGACTTCGGTGGCAGCGCCAACGGCCAGGCGCAAATCGCGACAAATCTTGCCGTCCATCGTCGCTACGGCCGCTACGCCTACACAGGGGCGGTCTTCTGACGAGCGCGTCCGGTATTTGAGATAGACCATCTGCGTATCAAGAGGAAGGGATGGAATAACGATATCAGCAATCACTTCTTCGGCTGATAAGGCAGTGGTGTAGAAACCGAGAAGAAAGTCTGCCAGGGGAATAGTCCGCTTCCCGGGGGGACCATAGACCAGCACCGAGGCATCCAGCGCCAGCAGAACCGCCGGCGGATCAGAGGCGTAGTCGGCGTGGCCCAGGTTACCACCCAGCGTGGCCTGGTTGCGGATACGGACGTTGCCGACGACGGCGCAGGCTTGCGCCAGTGCCGGGAGGCGCTCCTGTATCAGTGGTGATCTGGTTACGGCGTCCATAGAGAGCATGGGGCCAAGATGCAGCGCCTGGCCGTCCACCCCAATCCTGTCCAGAAAGGGGATACGCACCAGACTCACCAACACCTGGGGAGCAATCAGCTTTTGCTGGAGCATCAGCACGACGGCCGTGCCGCCGGCAATGACTTTGGCGTCGTAACCGTACTGCGACAGCGCTTCCACCGCTTCCGGTAAAGATGCCGGTCGTAAATAGGCCAGAGTCATACCGCCTATATATATATCTGGCGCGATATTATTGTCAAGTATTGCACCTTGACGGAGAAAGCTGGAGGCTATATTATACCATCATAACATCATACCACCTTACCTCACCTATTGAATAACAATTTAGGGTCCATGTATTCCACGATTCAGTTATCTCGATTGTACGAACAAATTGTAAAGCAAATCCAAAACCGGATGGCCGAAGGTCTGCTGCATCCCGGCGAACAGTTACCATCAGAACGTGAACTGGCCATACAGTTTGGCGTTAGCCGCACGGCCGTCCGCGAAGCCGTCAAAGCACTACGTGAAAAAGGATTGGTTGAAATCCGGCCGGGTAGAGGCACCTTTGTGACCGATATTGCCGCCAGCACCAGCGGCGTTGTTCGTGATTCCCTGAGCCTGATGCTTAGAAGTGGGCTAAGTAACGGTTTGGCAGACCTGGTTCAAGTGCGAACCATGCTTGAGCCTGAGATTGCCGCCATTGCCGCCGCAATGGCCAGCGAAGAAGATATCTGGACTCTGCAAAAAGCGGTAGAGATCATGGACCGTGCTTTTGACAACGCTGTTGTTTTTGTTGAAGCAGACCTGGAATTCCACCTGGCGCTGGCCAAAGCGACGCAAAACCGCTTGATCCCGGTATTGATTGATCCGATCATGGATCTTTTGCGTGAGCAGCGAATGCGCATCTTTCAGGTGCGTGGCGGCCCGGGTAGAGGACAGTACCACCATAAACAAATTCTCAAGGCAGTTTCGCAGCGCAATGCGGAAGCCGCCAGAAAAGCAATGGCCGCTCACCTGCAGCAAGTGCGCGACGATAGCGCAATGGCCAGCCGAACGCCTGTTGCTTCTGGTTAACGTAGCCCTGAGGGCTGGCCTTTTTCTCTTTTCCAGTGTGACGCAGTTACCAACCTGCATGACGCTCACCGAGTGGTGAGCTAGTGGAGAGTGACATGGCAAATCTTGGGTTCGTCGGGCTTGGGGTGATGGGTGGCCGCATGGCCAAGCGTTTTATGGATCATGGCCATGCAGTTACAGGGTACAACCGCACGAAATCAAAAGCAGAGTGGCTGATAGAGAAGGGCATGCAGTGGGCAAACTCGCCTCGTGAGGTGGCCGAAACGACGGATATTATTTTCTCTATGGTCACCAACACGAGAGCGGTGCAGGCGATTACGCAGGGACCGGACGGTATCCTGGCCGGTCTGTCGGCAGGTAAGCTCTACATTGATATGACGACGATGAGCCCAGAGTACAGCCGCACGTTGGCGGCACAGGTGGCAGAGAGAGGGGCGCAAATGCTGGATTGTCCGGTGTCTGGCAGTGTCGTTACGTTGGAGGAGGGCAAACTGACGGCGATGGTCGGGGGGGAAAAAGAAACCTTTGAGCGGGCGCTGCCGGTGCTAAAAGATATCGGGCCGAAAATAACCCACGTCGGCCGCAATGGCCTGGCGGTAGCGATGAAGGTCGCGACCAATCTGTCTCTGGCTGTACAAATGCTGGCCTTTAGTGAAGGCGTATTGCTGGCGGAGAAAAGTGGCATCGATCGGGCAACGGCCGTTGACGTTCTTACCCACAGCGTCATCGCCTCGCCTATGGTCGGATACCGGGGGCCGTTTGTGCTAGGGCACCCGGATGAGGCCTGGTTTGATTGCAACATGATGCAGAAAGATATGATGCTGGCGCTGGAAATGGGACGCGAACTTGAGGTACCTTTGCCCACTGCGGCCGTGACCAATGAATACCTCACGGCCGCCCGGGGCATGGGCCTTGACCACTACGACTTTGCCATTCTATTTGACGTGCTGGCACGCATGGCTGGTATTGACGAGGAAAGGCTACGCCGATAGGCCAGTGCGAATGATGCGCTGGTAGGGGCGGTTCGCGAACCACCCTGCTGCCGGGAGAGGATAATGACCGAGGCAGTCAGCCTAAAGACGCCACAAGCGGATGATTACAAAGCCGTTGATCGTGAACAATGGTTACATATGTACGAGCAGATGTTCAAGATCCGTACCTTTGAGACGACCGTGAATGAACTATACACGTCGGCCAAAATGCCGGGGCTGGCTCATCTCTACACTGGCCAGGAAGCTGTGGCGGTGGGCGTGTGTGAAGCGCTGCGGCGGGATGATTACATTACCAGTACTCACCGGGGGCATGGGCACTGCCTGGCGAAAGGAGCCAGGCTGGATCGCATGTTTGCGGAACTCTTAGGCAAGGAGGCAGGTTATTGTCGCGGCAAGGGAGGCTCAATGCACATTGCCGACCAGGAAACAGGCAACCTGGGAGCGAATGCTATCGTCGGCGGCAGCGCCGGCATTGCCACTGGCGCAGCGATGTCGGCCAAGATGCGCGGCACGAATCAGGTGGCTGTTTGTTTCTTCGGCGAAGGTGCGCTTGGCCAAGGGCTTGTTTACGAAGTCATGAACATGGCTTCGCTATGGCAATTACCGGTCATCTATGTGTGTGAGAACAATTTATACAATGAGTACACCCATTATTCTGAAACAACGGCTGGTGACATAACAGCTCGAGCCAATGCGTTCGGCATTCATACCGTGGTCGTTGATGGACAGGATGTGCGCGCCGTTTATGCCACCACGCTGGGACTGGTTGAGCAAACTCGCGCCGGCAAAGGCCCAGCTTTCTTGCTGTGCAACACGTATCGCTACATGGGCCACCACGTCGGTGACATTAACCGCGGCTACTATCGTTCCAGGGAAGAAGAAGAAGAATGGCGCTCCAGACGTGATCCACTAAAGCTGCTAGCCGATTGGTTAATTGACGAAGGGATGGCCGATGCCTCTATACTGGAACAGCTTGAAAGGGAGGTGCGGGCAGAAGAAGAAGCGGCGGTTCACTTTGCCCTTCATGCTCCCTATCCAGACCCAGGCGAGGTGATCCAGCATGTTTACGCCTGATGGCAGCGCGCGCGAAATCACCTTTGCACAGGCAATCAACGAGGCGCTGGCCGAAGAGATGCGCCGTGATAAGCGCATCTTCATCGTCGGCGAAGATGTCGCCGAGGCTGGTACACCGTTTAAGGTTCTTTCTGGGCTCGTGGACGAGTTCGGCCCCAGTCGTGTTATTGATTCTCCTATCTCCGAGGCTGGCATCACCGGCATAGGCGTAGGCGCAGCCATGACCGGCATGCGGCCTGTCGTAGACATTATGTTTGGCGACTTTATTGGCTTAACGATGGATCAGATGGTGAACCAGGCGGCAAAGATTCATTACATGTCCGGTGGCAAGCTCAAAGTGCCCATCGTGCTGCGGACGACGTTGGGGGCGACGCGGCGCTCGGCGGCACAGCACAGCCAGAGCCTGCATGCCTGGTGGAGTCATATCCCGGGTCTGAAGGTAGTCGTACCCTCGACTCCCTACGACGCCAAGGGTCTGCTTAAAACAGCTATCCGCGATGACAATCCGGTCGCCTTTTTTGAAGACAAGATGATGTACCAGGTGAAGGGTAACGTGCCGGACAGAGAGTATACGATTCCCTTTGGCCAGGCGGACGTTAAACGAGAGGGAACGGATATTACGCTGGTAGCGACCAGCAGCATGGTCTATGTGGCCATGGAAGCGGCTGAACGGCTGCAAGAAATCGACATCAACGCCGAGGTGGTTGATCCCCGTACGACAAATCCGTTGGATAAAGAAGCTTTGATCGCCTCGGCCAGGAAGACGAGCCGGGCGATTGTCATTGACGAAGGTTACCAACACTTCGGCGCGACGGCCGAAATCGCCGCTGTCATTGCCGATGGCGCCTTTTACTACCTGGACGCCCCCGTCAAGCGCCTGGGAGCGATGGACGTACCGGTGCCTTTCTCGCCCGCGCTGGAAGACTTAACCGTGCCCACGCCGGAAAATGTTATCGAGGTGGCGAAGACATTGTGTGGAAAGACCTAAAAGAAAAGTGGCTCTTTCGGATCTCAGGGGGTTGCATTTGTAGACGATTTGTGGTAATGGGCACTGCGAGTTGACGCACCGCCACTACACAAAAGTGGGATTTTCCTGATCTGTCAAATCGCCTAATTTGTCAACCCCATGAATTCCCAAAGAGCCAGAAAAGTAAGCCGTAAGCAGTTCACTATCCACTGCTTACTGCTCACTATTTCCAGAGGAGACAACACGCGCGGGGCGCACCACGATGAATGAAAAAGCTGTTAGCTTACAGCTTACAGCTATTTAGTAGGAGGCTGATCATGGCGTTAAAAACATATGGATTGATGGGTGTTGATTGGGAAGAGCGCGTTAACTTTGATCGATTACGCCGCGAGCGGCTGGCACGTATCAAGAAGCGTTTGCAAGAATCGGAGATGGGGGCGCTCTTGTGCTTTGACATGAACAACGTGCGTTACATCACAGCCACTCACATCGGTACGTGGGCCATGGACAAATTGGCGCGCTTTTGCCTGCTGCCCCAGGACGATGAGCCGATTAACTGGGACTTTGGATCGGCCGCTCGCCACCATCAACTGTACTGCCCCTGGCTCGACGGCGAGAAGCGTTCCCGCGCCGGCATTTCGACGCTGCGCGGGGCGATGGCTCCGGAAGTTGGCCGGGCAGAAGCGGTGGCGCACAAGATCCGCGTTGAGTTGGAAGAGCGGGGGTTGCTCGATGAGCCCGTGGGCGTAGACGTGGTTGAGTTGCCAGTGTTGTTTGCCCTGCAGAAGGAAGGCATCCGGGTGGTTGATGGGCAGCAGTTGATGATGGCAGCACGGCTGATTAAGACGCAGGATGAAATCACGCTATTGGCCACGGCCTGTATGATGGTGGACGCCGCCTACGAGGAATTGTACCGTGTGATGCGGCCGGGTATGCGCGAAAACGAGTGTGTGGGCCTGGTGAATAAGGTGCTATACGACCTGGGCTCTGAACATGTGGAGGGAGTCAACGCTATTTCTGGCGAGCGTTGCAACCCGCACCCCCACGTCTATACCGATCGGGTGTTGCGCCCAGGTGACCCGGCCTACTTTGACATCCTGCACAGTTACATGGGTTATCGCACCTGCTATTACCGTACATTCGTGGTCGGCAGCGCATCGCCGGCGCAAGTTGACGCCTACAAGCGGTGTCGTAATTACCTGGATCACGCGATCAGCCTCATTCGACCAGGCGTCACCACGGCCGAGGTTGTTTCTATCTGGCCTGAGGCAGAAGCGTTTGGCTTTCCGAACGAAGAGGCAGCCTTTGCCCTCCAATACGGACACGGCGTGGGCCTGTCTATCTGGGAAAAGCCCGTTTTCAGCCGCTTAGTCTCGTTCGATCACCCGGAAGAAATAAAGGAAGGCATGGTCTTCGCGCTGGAGACATTCTGGCCGGCAGCTGATGGCTGGTCAGCCGCTCGAATCGAAGAGCAGCTTGTGGTTACTAAGGATGGTTGCGAAGTCATCACACGTTTTCCCGCAGAAGAACTCATGGTGGCCGGTGTCCATTACTATACGGCGGCCGGCCCATTGCCGAGGACGCGTGAGACGGAATCACAGAAGAACAACCCACGCTTCCAGAATGGCCACGAGGCTATGGCCTCGCTCTCGCCGGCCGAACAGGTGGCGGAGAGCGCCCGTATTGAAGCGGTTCCAGCTTAAGGTATGACGGTTCGTGAGTGACGAAGCACCAATGAACGGAGTCCTGTAGACATGGCCACCAGAGTGATTATGCCCGCGCTCGGCATGGCCCAGGAGGCCGGGGTTTTGACAGCCTGGCTGAAACAGGAAGGCGACCACGTTACCAAGGGTGAGCCCTTGATGGAAATCGAGACAGACAAAACCACGGCCGAGGTAGAGGCCCCGGCTACCGGTATCCTGGCGGGTGTGGCCGCCAAACCGGGCGACGAGGTTCCGGTGGCTCAGGTGATTGCCTGGATTCTGGCTCCCGGCGAGGCGTTACCACCAGGCGGGGAGAAGGAGAGCCAGACAACTGGTGTGACCCAGGCGCAGGCAGTGGCACCGGATCATCAAGCAGGTCATCGCCTCTCAATCGGGCCACCGGTTAGCCAGCGCCTGGAAGCGTCGCCCGTAGCAGCACGTATGGCGGCCAGGCACGGTATCGATCTGCGGCAGGTCGAGAGCAAAAGCGACCGAATTACCAAAGCCGACGTGCTGGCCCATATCGAAGCCAGTGAAACTGGTTTGCGCGATCATGCCAGGCAAGAAGTGGCTCCGAGATTGTTGCCAGCCTCGCCCAAGGCGCGCCGACTGGCAAAGCAACGTGGTCTCGATATTGCCGCGGTCGCGGGCAGTGGTCCTGGTCGCGCAGTGCTGGCAGCGGACGTAGTCGCCGCGGCGCGCGCGGCCGAAAGCGTTGCGCCCGAATACCTGCCTGATGTGGACGTCACGACAGAACGGCCGGCAGCGGCCATGAGTCAGGCGTGGCGCGTCATGGCAGAGCGGCTGCAGCAGGCCTGGGCAACCATCCCCCACTTCTTCTTGACACGCGACGTTGATGCCTCAGCCCTGGTAGCCTGGCGTCCTGTGGCGCAAAAGCGAGCCGACGAAAAAGTTACCTACACCGATCTGTTGGTAAAGGTGGTGGCGGTTGCGTTACGCCAGCACCCACGGCTGAATGCCGCCTGGCACGATAGCCATATTGTTTTGAATGAGGCTATCAACGTGGGTATTGCCGTCGCTACGGCCGAGGGACTGGTCGTTCCGGTCATTCACCAGGCCGACCGCCTGACGGTAGCTGAGATCGCGGCGCAGCGAAAAGCCATTGTGGAGCGGTCACTGGCGGGCCGACCGAAACTCAAAGATTTACAGAACGGAACGTTTACGATTAGCAACCTGGGAATGTATGGCGTTGATGGCTTCAGCGCCATCATCAACCCACCGCAAGCGGCCATCCTGGCTGTCGGCCGAATTGCTCATCGAGTTGTCCCACTTGATGGCCAGCCGGCGGTACGGCCGATGATGCTGCTCACGCTTTCTCTAGACCACCGGGTCGTGGATGGCGTGCGGGGAGCGCAGTTCCTGGACACGGTGGCCAGCCTGATGGAAGAGCCCCTGGCACTTTTATAAAGAAAAGGAGTGGAACGTGGCCGCTATAGAACGTATACGTGAGGCGCAGGTCCGGATGGCTGACATGACCGCCATTGCCCAGACGGAATTGGGCGAGTACGGCGTCTTGATTAACGGAAAACAGCATAAAACGGGTGACGCCATTGAGGTGCGTAGTCCTTACGACGACGCCCTGGTAGCAGTTGTTCACCGCGGTGGACCTGACGAGGTAGAGATGGCCATCCAGGCGGCGGTTTCGGCCTTTACCGAAACCCGCCAGCTCCCGTCCTGGAAACGAACCGAGATTCTAGAAAAGATCAGCGCCGGTATCGAGGCGCGACATGAGGAATTTGCGCGCACGATTGCTCTGGAAGCGGGCAAACCGATTCGAACAGCGCGGGCCGAAGTGGATCGGGCGGTGTTTACGTTTAAGGTTGCGGCCGAGGAAGCCAGGCGCCTGTACGGGGAGATAGTTCCTCTCGACTGGCTTCCGGGCACTGAGGGGCGCACCGGTTTTATCCAGCGCATGCCACGCGGCCCAATCGTGGGTATCACACCCTTTAATTTCCCCCTCAACCTGGTAGCACATAAGGTGGCCCCGGCGCTGGCGGCCGGAAATCCAGTCATTATCCGGCCAGCATCGCAGACACCGGTCGCTTCTTTCAAACTGGCTGAAGTTGTTCTGGCAGCGGGCTGGCCGGCAGGTGGTATGGCCGTTGTACCTTGCAGCACGTCGGATGCCGGCCCATTGGTAGAAGACGACCGGATTAAGCTGCTGACTTTTACGGGCAGTCCGGCCGTGGGCTGGGCCTTGAAACGACGAGCCGGTCGCAAACCCGTCACACTGGAGCTAGGCGGCAACGCCGGCACCATCGTTCACGACGACGCCGACCTGGACTACGCCGCCACGCGCGTGAACTGGGGCGCCTACTCCTACGCCGGCCAATCCTGCATCTCTGTGCAACGCGTCTATATCCACTCGCAGGTATACGAAAATTTCGTTGATGACCTGATTCCCAAGGTAGAGGCGCTTAGGACGGGCAATCCCCTGAATGAAGATACGGACGTAGGCCCATTGATTGACAAAGGGGCGGCCGACCGCCTGGCTGAATGGTTGGAGGAGGCCAAAGCAGGTGGGGCGCACGTACTCACTGGCGGCGAAAGAGAGGGCAACATCTGGCGACCCACCGTCCTGGCTTCTATCCAGGAGGAGATGCGCATCTCTTGCCAGGAGGCGTTTGGCCCGTTTGTGGGCCTGTATCAATATACGGACGTTATGGAAGCCATCCGTCGAGTTGATGCCAGCGATTTTGGCTTACAGGCCGGGCTCTTTACCAACGATTGGAACCTGATTCAGCGGGCCTTCAAGGAGATAGGGGTTGGGGGCTTGATGGTTAATGACGTTTCTACCTTCAGGGTGGATCACATGCCTTACGGTGGCGTCAAGGCATCTGGCTTTGGCCGTGAAGGGTTGCGTTACGCTATCGAGGAAATGACAGAGATGAAGCTGTTGATGGTTCACCAGCGGGATGGAACGTCGTGAGTAAAAGGAGGTGGCATGGAAGGTCGTTTGCCTGTTTGAGCTGAAAATGGGTTTTTACTTACCGGTTCAAGTTTGAGGAGGAGAACGTGATGAAACAGATGCGTTTTGCTTTAACAGTAATTGTGTTGGTTTTGGTCCTATTGCTGGTAGCCTGTGGTGGTGGCGGTGCGGCCGAACCGACGTCCACCAGTGAGGCAGCGGAAGAAGTGCCGACGGCCGAGCCGGTGGAAGAGCCAACCGAAGAACCAGCGGCAGCGGATGAGGGTCCTATCACCATCGGTGTGTCCCTGCCGTTGAGCGGCCGTTTCAGCGAACCGGGCACGGCTGCGCAAGAAGGGTACGAAGTATGGGTAGCAATGGTGAATGAAAGCGGTGGGCTGCTGGGCCGCCAGGTTGAGCTATCGGTCCTTGACAACGCCAGCGATCAGGATACGGCCGTGGCCGACTACGAAAGACTCATCACCGTAGACATGGTCGATCTTGTGGTTGGGCCTTTCTCCAGCTTCCTGGTCATCCCCACTTCCGAAGTAGCCGCCCGCTATGGCTATGCCTTTGTCGAACCGGCCGGCGGCTCGCCCGAGGTCTTTGAACGTGGCCTCAACAATATCTTTTTTGCCCAGCCGGCTCGTGGCGCCAGGCAGGCCGTGCCCTTTGCCGACTACATTCTGAGCCTGCCCGAAGATCAGCGGCCGCAGACCTTTGCCGTCGTCAGCCAGGATGATCCCTTCACCCTGGGCGTCATGGATCTGGCCAAAGAGCTTCTGACCGAGGGTGGACTGGAACTGGTCTTCGACGAGATCTATGCTCCGGAAACAACTGATTTTTCGGCCATAGCCATTCAGGTGGCCGATCTTGATCCAGACCTGATCATCGGCGGCACTGTGTTGGAAGATTCCATTGGCCAGATTCGCGCCTACCAGGACGCTGGCTACCAGCCGCGCGTGGCCTACTTTACCACCGGCCCCTCACTGCCAGAGCCGTTCCGCGAGGCGCTTGGCCCGGCTACGGAAGGCATCTTTGCCTCTATTTCCTGGTTCCCCGAAGCAGACGAGTTCCAGAATGCTGAATTCGTGCAGAGGTACGTAGACTTGTTTGGTGGTGAGCCAGGCGACATCCCTGAAGACGCGGCCAATGCCTTTACGGTGGGCCAGGTACTACAACAGGCTGTAGAGAAGATACAATCTATTGACAACGCTCAACTCATCGAGGAGTTACATTCAGCCACGTTCGACACGATCGTCGGACCACTGAGCTTCGATGAGGTGGGTGCGCCGCAAGGCAGCTTCATGTTATTGCAATGGCAGGCCGATACGTTTGTCATCGTCGGCCCGCCCGAGCGGGCGGAGGCGGAACCGTTGCCGCCCCCTAAGCCAGAATGGTAGTAGGAGCGAGGCAGTAAGCAGTTGGCAGTAAGCAGTTGGCTGCTCACTGTTAACTGCTCACTGTTCACTGCACGGCAGAGCGCCACGTGAATGAAGGGTGTAGGGCAAGAGTGCATCTTGCCCGGACGAGTTTAATGGCAACACACCCTGGCCCTACATTTTCGAAGAATTGGCTATGCATCTTCCCTCCGTCAACGTTCTAATTCAGGTATTGGTTGTTGGCCTGTTGACAGGGGGCGTATACGCGCTGATGGCGGCCGGTTTGACCCTGGTCTTTGGCGTGATGCGCGTCATCAACATCGCCCACGGCGCTTTTTTGGTGTTCAGCGCCTACATCTCGTACTGGTTGTTTACCAGTTATGGCCTTGACCCGTTTCTCTCAGTCGTCGTCACCGTGCCCTTGTTGTTTATGATGGGTATTCTGGTTCAACGAACGATGCTCTCGCGTTTACGTAATGAGCCAGGCCTGGTCGTCCTCCTCACTTTTTCACTGGCGCTGACACTGGAAGGCGTCATGGGCGCGCTATGGCAATCTACGGGACGCTCCATTCGGACTACTTACACGAGCGAAGTGCTGCAGTGGGAGTTGGCTGATATCGTGTTGCGATTGCCTGTGGTGCGGGTCGTTGGCTTTATGGCCGCGATTGCAGCACTGGCAGTGCTGAATCTACTTCTGAGGCAAAGCGACCTGGGCAGAGCCATTCGCGCGACCATCCAGAATAAGGATGCGGCGCAGTTGATGGGAGTCAACGTGTCCCGGGTCCAGGCAGTCACGTTTGGACTGGGGATGGCGACAGTCGCCGCCGGCGGCGCGCTGTTCAGCCTGATCTGGACGTTTAATGCCGGTAGTCACGAGGAGTGGATTTCGAAGATGCTCTCGATCATTGTCCTGGGCGGTATGGGCAGCCTGCCGGGGGCCTTGATTGCTGCGCTGATCATGGGAGTGGTCGAGTCGGTAGCGGCCGTGACCATGACCAGCTATATCTCGCCCATCGTGTTCTACTTAATCCTGTTCATCACCCTGATTTTCCGGCCACAGGGTTTGATGGGAACCGTCATCCGAGAGGGATAGTATCGTGCGACGCTATCTTCACTGGTGGCCACTGCCCGTTCTCATCCTGTTACTGGTGTTCCCCTGGCTCTTTCGCCAGCCTTACTACCACGTCCTGGGATTCAACGTCTTCCTCTTTGCCACGATGGCCAGCAGTTGGAACATCATGGGCGGCTATACCGGTTATAAGTCGCTAGGCCACAGCGCCTTTTACGGCTTTGGCGCTTACCTGGTGGCTGTGGCCGCGACGAGGTTGGGCTGGAACCCATTCATCAGCGCCCCAGTTCTGGCGCTGGTGGTCATGGCTGTGGCCATGTTGCTGGGCTGGATCATGCTCCGAACCAGCGGCTCGGCCTTTGTCATTGCCACGATTGCCATGCTCCTCATTTTTCGCGTGCTGGCCTTGAACCTGCGCAGCCTCACCAAGGGTGCGCCTGGCCTAAGCCAGCCGCTGCCGCCGTGGTCGCCCGAATTTTCACGCATGCCTTTTTACTACTACATGCTGCTCTGGCTCATTATCACCATTGCCGTTTCGGCCTATATTCGCCGTTCTCGCTTTGGCCTGGGTTTGCTGGCTATTCGCGACGATGAGGGTAAGGCGGAAATGGTCGGCGTGAACACGACGCTCTACAAAGTGCTGGCTTTTGGTATTAGCGCTTACTTCGTAGGCGTCGGCGGCGGTGTCTGGTCTTACCACACTACCCACATCAGCCCGGTATTCGCCTTCGACATCTTCGTCGGCGTGGAAATGATCCTGGCCACCATGTTGGGTGGGCTGGGGACGGTGTGGGGGCCGGTGCTGGGTGCGTTTATCATCATTCCGGCCTCCGACTTTATCCTGTTCCGGTTTGGCTCCAGCACGATTCACCTGGCCATTTTCGGCCTATCGATGATGTTGATTATCCTGTTTTTGCCGCGCGGCATTCTGTTGACGGTGGCGGAGTGGCTGGAGGAGTTCAAAGCGCCTCGTCCCGCTCACGCCGGTGCGCGTACCATGGCCGAGATGCAGGAGGCGCACGTCGTGGACCAATCGGTTTCGGCCGTTAAGGGAAAAGTGTCGTGACTGTTCTGCTGAGGACAGAAAGCCTGACAAAACGATTCGGGGGGATCATAGCCGTCAACGATTGCTCGATCGAGGTGCGGAAAGGCAGCATCACCGGCCTGATAGGCCCTAACGGTTCCGGTAAAACAACGCTTTTCAACCTGATCACCAACGTTTACCGCCAGGACAAAGGCGACGTGTACCTGAACGGCAAGTGCGTATCCCACGTAAGGCCAAGCCAACTCTGCCACATGGGCCTGTGCCGCACTTTCCAGATAACCCGTCTCTTCTGGGATTTAAGCGTGCTGGAGAATATGATCGTGCCGGTGAAGCAGGTAGGCTTCCGCAGCTTGCTAGGACCTGGCATGTATCGCGACGAAGAGGAACGGGCCATGGAACTGCTCAGGCGCGTGGGCCTGGACTTTTTGAAAGACGAACGGGCGCGCAAGCTGTCGTTTGGCCAACAAAAGCTGCTGGAATTTGCCGCCGTCCTCATGTCCGGACCGGATATCGTCCTGCTTGACGAGCCGGCCGGCGGGGTCAATCCCACGATGATCCGTTTCCTTATGGATTTGATCCGAAACCTGAACCAGGAAGGGATGACCTTCATGGTCGTCGAGCACAACATGGGCCTGGTAATGGAGCTTTGCGACCACGTTATGGTGTTGGATCAGGGCCAGAAAATTGCTGAAGGGCCGGCACACATCGTTCAATCCGATCCGGTGGTACTGGATGCGTACCTGGGCAATTGAGCATGCTACTTGAGTTACAAGGCGTTGTTGCCGGTTACCTGAAAGGCGTCGACGTTCTGCAAGGTATTGACCTGTACGTCAACGCGGGCGAGATGGTCTGCCTGATCGGCCCAAATGGGGCCGGCAAATCCACCGTGTTGCGAACGATTTCTGGCTTGCTAAAGCCTTCGCAAGGCCTCATTCACTTTGATGGTCAGGATATCGCCGGTTTGCAACCCGATCTGGTTTTGCGCCAGGGAATCGCCCACGTCCCCCAGGGCCACAGTGCCTTTCCCGTCATGACGGTGAACGAAAACCTGCTCATGGGCGCGTACCTGCTGAAGGACAGGGCAGATCGCAAGCATCGCCTGGAGCGGGTTTATGATATGTTCGACATGTTAGCCGGCCGGCGTAAGGAGAAGGCCGGCAATCTGAGTGGCGGGCAGCAAAAGGTATTGGAGATTGGCCGGGCGCTGATGATGAAGCCGCGCCTGATCATGTTTGACGAGCCGTCGCTGGGGCTGGCGCCCATCACGGCAAAGATAGTGTTTGGCGCGATCAAGCGCCTGCAGGAGGAGGCCGGCATCACCATACTGATGGTGGAGCAAAACGCCAAAAGTGGTCTGGCTATCTCGGACCGGGCTTACGTCTTGGAGCTAGGTAAAGACCAACTGGAAGGTCCGGCGCACCAACTGCTTAACGATCCGCGAGTGGCGCAGCTTTATCTGGGCGGTTCAACCTTAGAGGCAACAGAAGAAGGGCGAGAAATCGTTGTTGAGGAATTGGCATGACAGGAGCATTGTGGGCTGTTTTTTCCGGGGTTGGTTTTGGCGTGTTTCAGACGTTCAACCGGCGCGCCGTGCAGGGTATGGATGTGCTCATGGCTACATTTTTACAGTTGCTGGTGAGCGCGGTGGTGCTGTCCTTGGCCACTGTTTTAACGCTTGATGCAACCGTTGTCGGCCGGTTGACGGGAACAGCCGTTCTCAACTTCTCCCTGGCCGGCCTGCTGCACTTTTTCGTAGGCTGGACCTTCCTCAACGCCAGCCAGAAACACATTGGCGCGGCGCGCACCAGTTCCTTGATCGGTACCATTCCCATCTTTGGCGCGTTTTTTGCCGCCCTTACCCTGGCGGAATTGCCAACCTTATACGGCGTAATCGGCATTCTTCTCATCGTGGGCGGTGTCTATCTGGTCAATGACGCCAGGATACAGCGCGTGCCCGTAGCAGCCACGGTAGGGGCACCCAGGCTCGAGGGAAGAGCCACAGGGCTGCGCTCGCTTGGTTTTGGCCTGGCGGCTGCCATTTGCTGGTCGCTGAGTCCCACCTTTATCCGCTATGGTCTGGCTGAAGTTGACTTCCCACTCCTGGGCGTCACGGTTGGTATTGTCGCCAGCGCTTTGAGTTATGCCGTACTCTTGCTGGTGCGCCGTAGCCAGGGCGCGGTTGGGCCGTTGGAGATGGAAGCCCTGGCTTACAAGGTGTTTGCCGCCGTCCTGGTGGCGCTGGCCACCTGGATGCGCTGGATTTCGCTAGATCTGGCTCCCGTGGCCGTGGCCCTGGCGCTGAGCCTCGTTTCTGTTCCTGTGGTCAACTTTCTGTCACCGCTGGTGAGCGGCCGCGACCTGGAGCGGGTCACCGCCCAGGTCTGGTTAGGCTCGATCCTGATTATTGGTGGATCGTTGATGTTGATTCTCTTATCATAAAGGAGGCCAAATGGATGTTCTAGAGGCAATTCGCTCACGCCGCAGCGTGCGCAAGTGGCTACCGCAGCCCGTTCCCGACGAGCTGGTTGAACAGATTTTAGAAGCCGGCCGGTGGGCGCCGTCTGCCGGTAACTTCCAGCCGTGGGCCTTTATCGTTATCAAAGAATCTCAGACCAAGGAACGGGTGCAAAAAGTGGCCGAAGATTCGAAGAATCTTTCACGTATCTGGGCTCCCTATTTCCGCGAAGGTCAGTCCCGTGGTTACATTGTCGATCTGCGTAACGTGCCTGTGGGCATCGCCATTTTTGCCAACCAGCGGCACGCGCCACCGCATACCGGGGGCGAGTTCGGCCACATCATTGGCGGATCACTGGCAGCCATGAATATGTGGCTGGCCGTACATGAGCTGGGTCTGGGGGCGTGCTATTGGAGCCACATGTCTCAGGACCACATCAAGGCCATCCTGGGCGTTCCCCACCACTGGGACTTTATCGGTTTGCTGGGCATCGGCTATGCCGATGGTGATGGTTCACCCGAAGGCTACGACACGGCCAATCCCAAGTATTGGGAACGTAAGCCCCTGGAAGACGTCGCTTTCTATGAATGGTTCAAGGTGAAAAAGGGTGAACAGCCGCCTGCAGAGAGCGTAGCCCTGCTCAGTCAGTTCCTGGGCTTATAAGAAAGCCCTATGGCCGTCATTGATATACACGCCCACATCATTGTGCCGGAAATCACGCGGGCGGCCGCACCCGCTGAAGCCTGGCGGCCGGACGTGTCGTGGCAAGGCGGGCGCCAGTTCGTGGCCTTTGGCGGCAAGCGCATTGGCTCGGCGCTGCGTGAATTTGTGGATATTGAGCAGATCCTGGTGGAACAGGAGCAAGCCGGCGTTGACGTGGTTGTCTTGACGCCCTGGTCATCTCTGTTCCACTACGACGCCGACCTGGAAGCCGCCATTCAACTGAGCCGCGTCCAAAACGAGGCCCTGGCGCGCCTGGTACGCGAGCATGGGCCACGCGTGGCCGGGTTGGGGACGGTAGCCATGCAGGATAGCGAAGCCGCCGTGGCTGAACTGAAGCGGTGTGTCAACGAACTAGGGCTGCTGGGCGTGGAAATTGGGACAAACGTCAACGGTATCTATCTGGGAGATGACCGGTTCCGGCCGTTCTGGACGGCGGCCGAGCAAGTGGGCGCTTTTGTCGAAATCCATCCGGTGAGCGGCATTGGCGGGCCGACAAACCGAGAGTACTACCTGTGGAACGCTTATGCCAATCCGGCCGAGACGGCGCTGACGGCGGCGCACATGATATTGTCTGGCCTGCTGGAAGCACATCCCTCCTTGAAGATTTGCCTGTTTCACGGCGGCGGGCACTTGCCGTACCAGATTGGCCGCCTGGACCGGGCCTTCAAGGTGCGGCCAGAGGCCCGGCAGCGTATCGGCGCGCCACCCAGCAGCTACCTGAAGCAGTTCTACTTTGACACCGTCATCCACTCGGCCGAGGCCCTCGCTTATCTGGTAGACCTGGTAGGCGTGGACCAGGTCATGCTTGGCTCCGATTATCCCTTCGACATGGGCTACGACCGGCCGGTCGAGGTTGTCGAGGCGCTCGATTTGCCAGAGGCCGACAAAGCCAGGATTCTGGGTGGAAACGCGGCCCGCCTGCTGGGATTCTAGCCGTCAATCTGCGAAATCTATGCAATAGGTGGTTTATATGAGGAGGCTGTTATGCGTGAGAAATTCGATATCGTTGTTGCCGGTGGGGGGCATAACAGTTTGATTAGCGCAGCCTACCTGGCCAGGGCCGGTTTGCGCGTGCTGGTGCTAGAAGCCCGCCAGATGATTGGCGGCGACACCGTTACCGAAGAGTTGACGGTGCCCGGGTTCCACCATGACTCGTGTTCTAGCGCCCACACCCTGTTTCAGAGTAGCCCGACTATCCGCCAGAACGAGTTGGGCCTGGATCGCTATGGCCTGCGCTACATCCATCCCGACCCGGTGGTGACGATGCCGTTTGAAGATGGCCGCAGCGTGACCATGTGGCGGGATATTGCGCGTACAGTGGCTGAGTTTGCTCGTTTCTCGCCACGAGACGCTCAGGCCTACCGGCGCATGATGGCCGAGTACGATGCCGTCAAAAAGGTCTTTGGCCAGTATCGCTATACGCCCATCGGCTATGGACCCTCACTGGACGAGGCGTTGATGGCCCAGCCAGACGGCGCGCTGTGGCTGCGCCGGTATCGCCAGTCGGCGCTGGAAATTATTAACCACTATTTTGGGAATGAGCATCTGCGCACGTTTATGCTATGGCTGGCATTCATGACGATCCAGCCGGTGGATGGTCCGGGTACGGGCCGGCTGGCTTACGCCCTGGCCAACGGTCGCCAGTCCTACTCGTGGGCAACGCCAGTCGGTGGTTCCGGGTCCTTGCCGAAAGCGCTGGTGGCGCTTATCGAAGATCGTCATGGCGTGGTGCTGGCGGGCAAACGAGTGACGGAACTAATCCTGGAGCACGGCCGCTGTGTTGGCGTCCGCACGGCCGACGGCGATAGCTACCGGGCGGAAAAGGCGGTGCTCTCCACCATCCACATCAAGCGCCTGGTGGAGATGGCTCCTACTGCCGCCTGGGGCGAGCCGTTTGTGCAGAGTGTGGAACAGTGGGAACCGGGCTTCACGCTGTTCGTAGGGCATTATGCGCTCAGCGAACCGCCGCTTTACTCGATAGGCGAAGAACGGTCCCCCGCTGTTGCCGCCGGCCTGGCCGGCTCTGTGGACAATATGCTGCGCTTGCTGAGTGACATCCGGCGCGGCCGCATCCACCAGGACGATCCAGTGCTGCTCGTGGTCTGCTCTTCGGTTGTAGATGAGAGCCGCGTTCCTAACGGCGGCCATACGCTGAAGGTGCTCTCCTTCTTCCCCTACGACCTGGCGGAGGGCGGCCCAGAACGGTGGGATGCCATTAAGGAAGAGGTAGCGCAACGGAATCTGGCCTACCTGCGCCGGTTTGTGCCCAACCTGACCAACGACGTGATTTTGGGCAAGGCCGTGGAAAGCCCGTTGGACCTGGAGCGGCGCAATTCCCATAACTGGCGTGGCACCTGCCACGGTGGCTCTCTGAGTCCAGCCCAGTCTGGCGCCATGCGGCCGGTTCCCGGTTGGGCCAGCCACCGCATGCCCATTGTCGGCCTGTACCAGACCGGCGCGACCACCCATCCGGGGCCTTCTGTTTCCGGCGGGCCGGGCAGGAATGCGGCCTGGGTTATCCTGGACGACCTGGGGATGTCGCTGGCCGACGCGATAGCTCAATAGCTACTGGAGAACCTCATGGCCGACGCAAGAGTAGAAGCAGCCATCAAAAATTGGGCTCCTCGCTTTACTTCGCAAGGGGTAGACTATAACGATTTTGTGCGAACCACCGGCAGCATCGAACGGTGGGAGGAGTGGCTCGACGCCTGGTGCGCCAACGGCGACATGCATGCGGAACTGGCAGGGAAAGCCGAAGCCAACGGCCGATTCCTGAGCGCCGGCGAGGCCTGGGTGCGAGCCGCCCTGAGTTACCATTTTGCCAAGTTTGTCTGGATGGTAGCGATGGATAAATATCGCGTTGCGGCCGACAAAGCCGTAGCCGCCCTCTACGCCGGCCATCGACATCTCGACCGCACGGCCGAGCGCGTCGAAATGGATCTGGACGGCGATTGGATGGTGGGAAACCTGCGCCGGCCAGCCGGTGCCGAGAGGCCGCCCCTGGTGATTTTGCTGCCGGGACTCGATTCGACCAAAGAAGAGTTTTTCCACTGGGAGAACGTGTACTTGAGCCGGGGCCTGGCGACGCTGTCGTTGGAAGGTCCAGGACAGGGGGAGACAGGCTACAACTCGCACATCCGGCCGGATTACGAGGCTGCTGTAGCGACGGCGCTGGACGCGCTAGATGGCCGGACCGACCTCGACCCTGGTCGCGTCGGCGTGGTGGGTGTCAGCCTGGGCGGCTACTACGCCCCACGAGCGGCTGCTTTTGAACCGCGCATCAAAGCCGCAGCGCCCATCGGTGGTCCTTATAACTTTGGCGAGTGCTGGGATAGCCTGCCCATGATTACCCGCGAGACCTTCGTTCACCATTCCGGCGCAGCCAATGAAGCGGAAGGGAAGGCGCGCGCCCGGCAGCTCACCCTGGAAGGTGTGGCCGGGCGCGTGCAGCAGCCCATGCTGGTCGTGTTTGGCAAGCTGGATCGGCTGATCCCTTACCAGCATGCCGAGCGGCTGGCGGCCGAAGCGCCCAACGCCACCCTGGTGATGTACGAGGACGGCAATCACGTTTGCAACAATATCCCCTACAAGTATAGGCCACTGGTGGCTGACTGGATGAAAGAGCAACTCTCCAACGTTGAGCACGGAAGGCCAACCCATGTTCGATAAGTTCTCACGCCAAGAAATGGAACGGCGCTGGTCGCTGGCGCGAGATCTAATGCGCCAGCACGATTTGATGGCGCTGCTGGTCTTCGGTAATTCGGGCGTCAACCGCCACAACGAAGCCAACATCTTCTGGCTCACTAACCACCTGGACCTGCACCACAATTACCTGGTGGCGCCGCTGGACGGCTCGATTGAGCCGGCGCTTTACACCGGCCTGGCCAACCACGTGCCCAACGCCCGGCAGGTGAGCGACATACCGATCATCGAGTGGGGCGGCTACAACCCGGCGGAAACGGTAGCCGCTCGCCTGGAAGCGACAGGGATGACAACCGGCCGCCTGGGACTGGTCGGTGTTAACCACAAGTTCGGTATGGGGATGCCGTACCAACACTACCAGACGGTGCGACAGCGTCTGCCCGACGTGGAACTCATTGATGTCACCCTCCACTTCACCCGCCTGCGCACCATCAAATCGGAGGAGGAGATAACCTGGTTGCGCAAGGCGGCCGGATTCACCGACCGGACCATCTACGCCTTACAGGAGCAAGTGCGGCCGGGCCTGCCCGAGTACGCGCTGCTGGGGATCATTGAAGGCAGCTACCGGGCCGACGGCGGCCTTCCCCATATCGCCTTTTTGCGCTCGATGCCGATGGACGAACCCAACGGCTGTTTGCCGGCGCAGAACCCCTCCCGCCGCGTTATTCAGCAAGGTGACGTGATCATCACCGAGATCAGCGCCTCTTACTGGGGCTATTCGGGACAAATTCACCGGCCCATTTTTGTAGGCGCGGAGCCAACACCGGTGTGGCAGCGCCTGTTTGATACAGCCTTTGAAGCCTATCACCGCATAGCCGCCACTATCCGGCCGGGCGCCAGCGAGGGCGACGTCATTAGCGCGGCCTCGGTCATCGGGCAGAATGGCTATGCCATCTACGACGATTTGATTCACGGCTACGGCGTTGATATTCACCCGCCGCTGATCGATCGGTCGTGTTGCCAGTACTGGCTCTCGGATGAGAACCGCCTCCCACCGCCAGGGCGCCGTTTTGACAAAAATATGGCTATTGTCATTCAACCGAATCCCATTACGCCCGACGAGCGGATGGGCCTGCAATTGGGTGCGCTCACCATTGTTACCGACGAGGGTGGGGCGTGTCTGCATCAGGTGCCGTTTGAACCGATCATCGTTTGAACCTTGGGGGGCCAGGGTTGTGAGGTCTCTCTCCAATAACGGCCTCACGGAGGTTGGTAGAAACAAAGGAGTTTGTCGCCGTGGACGAAGGAGTGGGTGTGGCCCTTATTGGCACAGGCATGTGGGGGCGGCGGCTGGCCGCGGCCGTGGCGCGTACGCCGCATTTGCAGATCGTCACCAGCTATAGCCGCACGGCTGAAAAACGGGATGCGTTTGCGGCCGAATTTGGTTGTGAATCGTCCGTCTCTTTGGAGACGGCCATCAGCCATCCGAGAGTACAGGGCGTACTTCTAGTAACGCCTAATCACCTTCATGCCCGGGGGACGATTGCCTGCGTTGAGCACGGCAAGCACGTTTTCGTGGAAAAGCCGATCGCCGATGCGCTGGAAGATGGCCAGCGCATGCAGGCAGCGTGCGCCGAGGCCGGCCTTACGCTGTTGGTAGGTCATGCCTTCCGGCGGTTAGGGGCGGCGCGCCGGGTGAAGACGCTGCTCGACCAGGGCGTATTGGGGCAGGTTGTTCTGGTCGAGGCTAACTTTTCCCTGCCTGGCACCCTGACGCCGGACAAGTGGCGTTACTACCGCAAAACCTGCCCCGGCGGCCTGTTGATGCAGTTGGGCATTCACCATGCCGATACCTTACAGTACTGGCTGGGTCCGGTGCGGCGAGCGCAAGGGGCGTTCGCTCGCCTGGCGACCACGGCCGAGATTGACGACGTGGGCCTGGCTCAGCTCGAATTTGAAAGCGGCGCCTTGGGCACGTTAAGCAGCAGCTACGTGTCGCCCAAGAGTTTCTACCTGCACCTGTATGGCACTGAGGCCAATCTGAACTATGAAACGGATATGTCCATCTGGCCGCGTGCTGAAGAGATGGACGCGGCGACGACGCTGACCCTGCAGACAAAGAGCGGCCGGCAACGCGTTGCCTTTGCATCGGGCGACATGCTGGTGGAGGAATTGGCCGAGTTTGCCCGCTGTGTGCATGGCGAAGCAACGCCGGAAACGGGGCCGGCCGAGGCCCTGGCGGCGTTGCGCGTCATTCGCCAGGCTATTAATACCCATGATCGCTTTGTTCTGGAGAAAGTGCCATGAAAGATACGCCGGAGGACATCGTTACCAACCGCGCGCGAGGGGAAATGTTAAGCCATTCGGCCTCAAAGATTTTCGTGCGCGACCTGGAACCTGTAATTTCTGACGAGCCGCCGGCGCGCGGCGGTGAGAATCTGGGGCCATCACCGCTGGAACTCATTCTGACGGCCCTCTGCGCCTGAACGAACGTATCGACGGCCAGGCTGGCTGACAAGATCCGTTTTGAATACGTCGATCTACAGACCCATGCCGAAGGGGTGTTAGACACGCGTGGGCGCAAAGGCCTGGCCGACGTACCGGTGCATTACAAAGCGGTGCGTTTACACGTGCGTGTGGTTAGCGGCGAACCTGCAGAGAAGCAACAACGGCTGATTGACCTGGTCTCCCGGTACTGTCCTGTAGACAGCCTGATAAGAGCGGCCGTGCCTGATTATGAGGTTACCTGGGAGTTTGTGCTGCCCGACGGCTAAGTGGTTCTCTCGCTAATTTCGCTACCATCCTCCCGGAGGCTTCGAAGGTAGTCCCTTTGACTCTGGCTGCTGGCATGACGCCTAATGGACCCTATTCTCTTCCAGCGCTTCACGGCCGGAAGCACCGCTGCTCTCCGGACCGTTCTGCACGCCGGCGCTACAGCGGCCGGGCTCGTCCGCTTCCTCTTCAAAGACATCGAATGGCTTCTGATCACTCACCTGCCCCTTCCTAACCCCGGCAACTTTGTTCCCCGATCAGCGCTACTCCTCGCCCAAAATCGCCCAGAGAACCACCCCCAACCGGCCGCCACGCGGCCAGTACACCGCCCGCCCGTTCCGCTCCCAGGCCCGGGCCGCGGCCGCACCGTCGTGGTAGTAACGGCGGCCGGACAAACGACGCTTATCGTCATTCACATTCCGGCCGTTGCCCGCGCCCCTTGTCTCTCGCAGGACTGCCAGCTTGCGATTGAGTCGTCGTTGCCGCCCATGGGGCAGCGGGGCGTGCGGGCCGAGGTAACTATTGGGTAGCCGCCAGGCCCAGTACGCCCGGCCGGGCATTTCCTGCCGGCCGCGCCGGTCCACGAAACGAAACAGCGCCCGGCCGCGCTGCCAGGCCAGCGCCTGCCTATCTTCCGCGCCCGCGCTCGCGGCCGGGCCAAGGGCAACGTTGACCTGGACCCGCACCCCGGCCCGTCGTTCGTAGGCCTGCTGTGTCCGTCGTGAAACGCCACTCATTTCTGCCAGCGTGGCCCGGGCAATGAGCGCGGCACGGATTGCCTCTCTGTTCTCTCCCAGATCCTCCTTCTGGCACGAATCTGCATGGGTAGTGCCCCCTCCCCGCGACTCCGCTAGGGCTGCCCGGCCGCTGTGAAAACTGGCATAGAAGTGGGCGCGCACGTCGCCGATACTCCCCAACAAGACCTGGACCGGCAAGGCTACCGGCCGGCCCGACAACCGTTCCAAACCCAGCGCGGCGGCGACTTTGGCCGCGCTGCGTAGCCAGAGCCGCGCCTCGTCTCTTTGCCAGAACAGCCCGTCGCCGCGCTGGAGCAGCTTGCCCAACTGCCGCTGGCCACAGACCCGGAAAGGGGAATCGTCGCCGGCCAATCTCGCGTACAGCGTCGCCACGTCCAGCCAGCCCCGGCCGTCACCGTCCAGGTAGCGCACGAGCAGCCAGATCCGGCCGGCGGCCACCTGTCCCTCACGGAGCATAGCCAGGGCCAGGTCGGGATATAAGGCGAGGGTGAACTCGCCGGCGGCCGGTGGCTGTTGTTCGGCCGCCGGTCGCTCGTCATCGGTAGCTGGCGCTTCCCGGCCGGCAACCACCACACTGGGCAGCCAATCCCGGCGCTCGGCCTCCAACTGCGCCGTCTGTTGCGCCCGCCGGGCGGCCGCGGCCCGGAGGTGGCGCGTCACCACTTCGCTCTCCCAACCCAGGTGGGGCGGCAGGGCCGATATTTGTGATAGCGCCGGTGGGGGAGGGTAGGGCGGGGCGGCCGGCGCTGCCTGCTCCCTGCCTTCGGCTTCCCGCCGCGCCGCCGCTTCGGCTCGCACGGCCAGCAGCCGCTCGTTGGCCGCCAGCAGGGCTGTGGACGGTTTCTCGTTCATCGGCCGGTGCAACTCGGGGCGGTACTACTACTGCTGAAACGGCGAGACGAGGGTGGTATCGGCCGGGTGAGTCGTAGTAGTATCACGGCTTCCTCTGGGCGCTGCCCCGAACGCGGTACGCGTGGCGCTGCCTGCGTATCGCCTGGTACTCCCCCAAGTATCGGGCGGCACCGCTTCCGATTCACTTCCCTACCGGCCGGCGCCACTTGAAGCCAGCCTGGGTACCACTCAGTTCCGTGCGGTCCAGTACTCGTGCCGCAGTTGATCCCGACCGCCGGCTTCCCCTTACCGGTCATTCGTTTCCCCGCCGTTTCCGTCCAACTCACCACTGGCTCGCATTTGGGCCTGAACGGTCTTCACAGCTTCGTAAGCGGCCCCGCCTGTATATCCGAACACTTCTCGCTGCACGGCCCGCAGCGACCGATTTTGGGCCAGCAGCGCCCGAATCCGCTCCGCCGTCTCATCCACCACCCCCGGCCGCCCTGCTACTCCCTGTCCCCTGTTCCCTGTCCCCTGTTCCCTATCCTCCAGCCATTCTGGGGCCGGGTATGTGGCCGCCGGCCGGGCCGCCAGAAACGCTGCCAGTTCCTCGTCGCTGGGCGCAAAGGCCACACCGTGGACCAGCGCGTCCATGACCGTCATAAACCGCCGCGGCGGCAGCGCTTCCGCCCCGCCGGCACCCAGGATGACCCGGCTGGCATCGCCGTCCTTGACCCGGAAGGACAGCGGCAGGCAATTGCGGCGGATACGCAAGTCCAGGCTGCGGTGCGTTGGGTCCTGCAACGCCAAGGCCAGGTGGACGCCGGCCTTGCGCCCCTCGGCCGCCACCATCCGCGCCCCCCGCCACAATTCGTCCCGCTGCCGGCCGTCCAGCCCGTCGGCCAGGTTAGCGAATTCGTCCAGCACGGCCAGGATTCTGGGAGCAGGGGGGCAGGGGAGCAGAGGGGCAGGGGAGAATTCACTCGCTCCCCTGCTCCTCCGCTCCTCCGCTCCCCC